>JAUWNQ010000161.1 GCA_030612565.1 Candidatus Bipolaricaulota bacterium
AGCGGTAGTCACCGAAGTAGCACTTCTTAAGTGCAGTCCCGCCCTTGAAGATGAGTGTGTCACGGAGCGATCCGACTTGCCCAATGCCAGCGAGAATCCACGAGAGGAGATAATCCCGTTCAAGGACTTCCCATGGGATGCCGAGTCGATTCCGCGCCTCTTGAAGACGCGTGCGGAGAGGTCTAACAGCTTCACCATTCCGGGAAGGTTCTCCTGGATCATCCAACGACGGTTGCAGGGACCCTTGCGTGGGCCGGTCGGATCGAGCTTTCGATAGCCCTTGATCGGAAGCCGTGCAAGAGCCTCAAGACTACCCGAACCAATGCCCTGCTTTTCGAGCACCCAGCCTAGCCGCTTGGAAGTCGCCGCATCCAGCTTCCGAGCGTAGTCGATGATCCGTTCAAGGTCGATATGCTTTCCCATCACTGCGAATGCATGGAGAACTTCGCTAAAGTCGCCGCAGTACTGCGGCCTGGACAATCCGTCGAGCAACGTGCGCTCGGGATCGGTGATCGTCACGCGAGCTTCCCCGATCCAGACCTTCTCCATGCCGAAGAAGCGCGCCGGCTTGGTCTGGAGGAACTGATAGATCGTATCGCCTATCGGATAGCCGCGGTCTTGTCCTTTGGCGCCCCGCACTCGGGGAACGGAAACCTCCGTGGTCGTAAGGACAAAGACCTTCCTTGGGATTTGTTCCGTCAGACCGTGGTAATGCAGGGCGGACCAGTGGCAGATGGCAGCAGGGTTGACTAACGCCATGGCGATTTCGAACTCGTGAACCGCCGTGACGCCGGGAACCGAGGACGAAAGAGCATAGAGGCCCTTACGTAGAGAGACGATCCATCCGTTTCGGCGGAGGTGATAGAGCGCCTCCAACAAGTACGAGGAATTGAGGCCAACGCGAGGACTGAGCTCACGAGCACGTTGCGTCGAGAATATGCGGTCCCCCTCGGAGGCCAAGAGCCGGACGAGATCGATACCGACGTGGGATTTCTTTAGTTTTCGACCGGTATTCATTGGATGCCCTCCGACATTCGCCAAAGAATGTCATCGCCGTTTTGTCGATATTTTATAGCATACATTGGAGATCGTCAAATGATCGCGCTATATGAACTATTCAATGGGTATGCACGTCCATTGGACCAGATAAGCGGGATGCGGCCTGACAAGTGGAGTTCATGGTCTTCCTGTGGAGGAGAAGCGAAACGCGAAGGTCTCTGAGCTGATTAACCTCTTTTCGCAACGGCATATAAACGATGATGAACTCCGGCTGGAACGGGTCTCTTAGGTTTTTCTCCCGCAGCAGTTCTTGTACTTCTTCCCCGAACCACACGGACAGGGAGCGTTTCGGCCGGGTTGCTTCGCGAGCGAGACGGGACTGTGCTTCGGCCTCTCCGCGGTCGAACTGACCGATCCCGCACCGGCATGGACGTAGCTCACCTCGCGCTCGCGAGCTGGTTGTCCTTCTCCTCTCGACGCGGTGAGGCGTGGGTTGAGGAGAGATTTGACGACCTTCTGGGTCGCGCGGGCGAGCATCTCCTGGAAGAGGATGAACGACTCACGCTTGAAGACGACGAGGGGGTCGGTCCCGGCATAGGCGGTCAATCCGATCCCTTCCTTCAGGTCATCCAGTGTGTAGAGGTGCGAAAGCCAGGTCTCATCGATGGTAGTGAGGATGATGTAGCGGGCGATGAGGGCGAAGCGCGGCTCGAGCCTCTCCTTCTGTCGAGCGAGGGCGTGCTCCATGTGGTCGACAGCGACTTGCAGGAGCTCATCGTGTTTCTTACCTTCCAGACCCTCTGCTGAGAAAGGGAGGAAGGCGGATAGCTCATGTGCAATCCCTGCGAGGTTCCACTCGTCCGCGGGGCGAGATGGATCGGCGTAGTCGGCGACGAGCCCGTCCGCGACCTGCTCGAACAGGGTGAGGAGGTATTCGTCGAGGTCGTCGATCGGCAGTTCCTCCATTTGGTCGCGGGGCGGGAGGAGGAATTGGTCGCGGAGGGAGTAGATCGCCTCGCGCTGCTTGGCGAGGACAAGGTCGTACTCCAGGAGGTGTTTGCGGATCTCGAAGTTTCGCCCCTCCACGCGCTTCTGGGCGCGACGGATCGAGCTGGTAAGAAGATTGTGCTCGATCGCCTGCCCCTCTTCCATCCCCAGCCGATCCAGCACCGCGCCGATGCGGTCTCCGGCGAAGATGCGCAACAGGTCGTCCTCGAGGGAGAGGTAGAACTGTGAGGAACCGGGATCGCCCTGGCGTCCGGAGCGTCCGAGGAGCTGGTTGTCTATTCTGCGGGATTCGTGGCGCTGGCACCCGAGGACGTGTAATCCTCCCAGCCCGGCGACATTCTCCCCGAGTTTGATGTCCGTCCCACGGCCGGCCATGTTGGTGGCAACGGTGATCGCCCCTTCCTGGCCGGCATCCGCGACTATCTCCGCCTCCTTCTCGTGGTACTTGGCATTGAGGACGCTGTGCGGCAGGTTGCGCTTCTTCAATCGGGCGGAGAGGTATTCCGACTTCTCTATCGAATCGGTTCCCACGAGGACCGGGCGGCTGAGTTCGTGCAGGCGCGCGATCTCCTCGGCGATCGCATCGAACTTCCCCTTTTCCGTTCGGTAGATCACGTCCGGTCTTGCGCTCCGAATGAGGGGGCGGTTGGTCGGCATGACGAGGACAGGGAGGGCGTAGATCTGCTT
>JAUWNQ010000089.1 GCA_030612565.1 Candidatus Bipolaricaulota bacterium
ATGACGGTGCAGGAGCTGGCGACCGTCGTTCAGGAACGTCTCCCGCTGCGCATCGCTCTGTGCAATAACGGCTACTTGGGGATGGTCCGCCAGTGGCAGGAGATGTTCTACGACAAGCGGTACGAGTCGACCCGGCTCGTCAACCCGGACTTTGTCAAGCTGGCGGAGGCGTATGGAGTCCGGGCTTGGCGCGCCGACAATCCAGAGGAGGAGGCCGGGGCGATCGCGGCGGCCCGAGAGCACCCTGGCCCGACGTTGATCGACTTCCAAGTGGCCAAGAAGGGGAACGTTTACCCGATGGTCCCAGCTGGGGCCGCTCTGCACGAGATGATCCGCCGCCCTCTTCACACGAAGGTAGGTGAAGGATGAAGCGGACCTTGATTGCCCGCGTCGAAGATAAGCCCGGGGTGTTGAATCGCGTTGCCAGCCTGTTTCGGCGGCGGGCGTTCAACATCGAGAGCCTGACCGTCGGGCACACCGAGGAACCTGAGGTATCCCGGATGACGATCGTGGTCGACTCCACCCGCACCGATGTCGAGAAGGTGGCACAGAACCTCCAAAAGCTTGTGAACGTGATCCGAGTGGAGGACATCTCTGATCTGCCAGCGGTGACGCGCGACGTCGCGCTGATCAAGGTGGAGACCCCGGACCCCCGCACGCGCTCGGAGCTGATGCAGATCGTGGAGACGTTTCGCGCACGCGTCGTCGACGTTGGGGTGGAGACCTTGATCGTCGAGGCAACCGGAACGGAGGAGAAGGTGGACGGTCTAGTCGATGTACTGCGGCCGTTTGGAATTGTGGAGATGGTGCGCACCGGCCGGGTGGCGATGGTGCGCGGAAAGAGTGTTAACAAAGGAGGAACCGAATGAAGATCGATTTCGGCGGTGTCGTTGAGGATGTGGTTACGCGGGAGGAGTTCCCACTTACGCGGGCACGTGAGGTGTTAAAAGATGAGGTAGTGGCAGTCCTCGGCTACGGCGTGCAGGGGCCGGCCCAGTCGCTCAACATGCGCGATAACGGGATCAACGTGATCGTCGGTGGAGACCCGGATCGCCACCGCTCGTGGGAAAAGGCGATCGCGGATGGATGGGTCCCAGGCGAGACGCTGTTCCCGTTCGAGGAGGCGGTGGAACGGGCGACTATCATCCAGTACCTCGTCTCCGATGCCGCTCAGGTGATCCTGTGGCCGAAGGTAAAGCCACATTTGAAGGAGGGTGACGCCCTCTATTTCTCGCACGGGTTCGCCATCACCTTCGCCGACGAAACCGGGGTTGTCCCCCCGGAGTCTGTGGACGTGATCCTCGTTGCTCCAAAGGGGTCGGGGACGAGCGTGCGCAAGAACTTCCTCGCCGGAAGTGGGATCAATTCAAGCTACGCGATAAATCAGGATCACACCGGCCGCGCCCGCGAGCGGACCCTCGCTCTCGGGATCGCCATCGGCTCCGGTTACCTCTTCCCTACCACCTTCCAGAACGAGGTGTACAGCGACCTTACCGGTGAACGCGGTGTCCTTATGGGTGCTATCGCCGGGATCATGGAGGCGCAGTACGCCGTGTTGAGAAAGAACGGACACTCACCAAGTGAAGCGTTCAACGAGACGGTGGAGGAGCTGACCCAGAGCCTGATCCGTCTCGTCGCGGAAAACGGAATGGACTGGATGTACACCAACTGCAGCACCACGGCGCAGCGCGGCGCGCTCGATTGGAAAGGGAAGTTCCGCAACGCAGTTGCCCCGGTCTTTGATGATCTGTACAAGAGCGTCGTCACCGGAGAGGAGACGAGGATCGTCCTTGAGGTGAACAGCGCTCCCAATTACAAGGAACGATTGGCAGATGAGCTGCGGCAGATCAAGGAGTCTGAGATGTGGCGTGCAGGAGCGGCGGTGCGCAGCCTCCGCCCGGAGAAGTGGGGAAAGGAGGCGCAGTGATGGGCTCAGCCGAGAACGTATTGATCTTCGATACCACCATGCGCGATGGGGAGCAGTCCCCCGGGGCTGCTTTGAGTGTGGCCGAGAAGGTGAAGCTTGCGCAACAGCTTTCGCGGTTGCGGGTTGATGTGATCGAGGCCGGCTTTCCCTTCGCCTCCTCAGATGACCTGCGCGCTGTGCAGCAAGTGGCAAAGGCGATGACCGATGGGGAGCACGTTCCCGCGGTCTGTGCTCTTGCTCGTGCCGTTACCGAGGACATCGATCTAGCCTGGGAGGGGGTGAAGTTCGCACGTCATCCCCGCATCCACGTCTTCATCGCGATATCGCCGGTCCACATGAACGATAAGCTGCACATGGACCGCAATGCAGTCCTGGCACGTGCTGGGGAGATGGTCGCCTACGCGAAGGAGCGCTGCGAGGAGATCGAATTCTCCCCTGAGGATGCCACCCGCTCCGACCCAGAGTTCCTGCATGAGGTGATCGCTGCCGCGATCGAGGCGGGGGCAAGCGTGATCAATATCCCAGACACCGTTGGCTACGCGACCCCCGATGAGTTCGGTAACTTGATCCGCGGGATCGTGAAGAACGTCCCCGGTATCGAGCGCGCGATCATCTCCGTCCACTGCCACGATGATCTAGGGATGGCGACATCCAATACCCTCGCCGGGCTGCAGGCCGGGGCGCGCCAGGCCGAGGTGACGGTGAACGGTATCGGTGAGCGAGCGGGGAACGCCGCGCTGGAAGAGGTGGTGATGGCTCTGCGGACGCGAGCCGACTCATACAACCTGCGCACCGGGATCGATGCATCCCAGATCACCCGCGCAAGCAGGCTACTGAGCAACTTGACCGGGATTCCGGTACAGGTGAACAAGGCGATCGTCGGGGCGAACGCCTTTGCCCACGAGGCGGGGATACACCAGGACGGCCTGTTGAAGAACCGCAACACCTACGAGATCATGCGCCCCGAGGATGTCGGCCTATCGCAGTCGAGGCTCGTCCTCGGCAAGCACTCCGGAAGACACGCGCTGCGTGAGCGCCTGACTCAGATGGGCTATGAGCTCACCTCCGAGAGGCTTGCTATCGCGTTTGATCGCTTCAAGGAGCTGGGAGACAAGAAGCGAGAGGTGGCCGACGCTGATCTGGAGGCGCTCATCGCTGACCTGTTCTACCAGCCGCGCGAGGTGTACCGTCTCGTCGATCTGCAGGTGGTCGCCGGACGGTCGGGGATGCCCACTGCCACGGTCAAGCTTTGCGGCCCCGACGGCGTTGAACAGGTGGAAGCAGCGGTTGGAGCCGGTCCAGTCGACGCCACCTACCGGGCGATCGATGCTATCGTTCCCACCACGGCTGAGCTCTTGGAATACGACGTGCACGCAATCACCTCTGGGATCGACGCCCAGGGGGAGGTGAGCGTGCGCACTACCGATGGCACGCGGGTATTCCGCGGATACGGAGCCGACACAGACATCATCGTGGCGAGCGCCAAGGCGTACCTGAACGCGTTAAACAGGCTACTAACAAGCAAAGAAAGGAGGAAGGATGAACAGACAGTCAGCTGATGAACAGGAACGGTCGCTCGGCCCGGAAACGCTTGAGCACAAGCGCGATGACAATGAGGCGTGGGCCCTCAAGTGGGATGGGGCGGCTCTGGCCGCAATGAGGGAGAACAAAGAGGAACAAGAGAGATGCGACAGACCCTAGCAGAGAAGATCCTCTCCGCTCACTGCGATGATCCGGTCCGCCCCGGCGACTTTGCGCAGGTGCGGGTCGACGTCGTTCTGGCAAACGACGTCACCGCTCCGATCGCGATCAGGGAGTACGAGAAGATCGGAACAGGACGTGTATTTGATCCGGAGCGGATCGTCCTCATCCCCGACCACTTCGCCCCGAATAAGGACATAAAGTCGGCGCAGCAGTGTGCAGTGATGCGCAACTTCGCCCGCGCTCAGGGGATCTCCCACTACTTTGAAGTAGGGAAGATGGGAATCGAGCACGTCCTCCTCCCTGAGCAAGGGTTGGTCCTCCCCGGC
>JAUWNQ010000121.1 GCA_030612565.1 Candidatus Bipolaricaulota bacterium
TTTGGGATTGGTGGTTGTGCTTCTGTTTGGACTGTTCGCGGTCGCTGATGATCCGGTGACGATCACGTTCTGGCACGCGATGAGCTCGCGGCATCAGCCGAACCTGCAGAAGCTGGGCGATGATTTCATGGGCGAGTACCCGCCCATCACGGTCGCCGCTCTCTACCAGGGAGGCTACGGAGACCTGCAACAGAAGATAAACGCGGCTGTCGTGGCGGGGAACGTCCCCACGATCACCCAAGCGTACGAGAACTGGGTGACCCCGATCGTTGAGGTCCTCTATCCGATCGGCCCGGGTATGACCGATGAGGAGAAGGCGGACATCATCGACGGCCTGGTCGGGAGTAACACCTACAACGGGATCCTCTATACCGTTCCGTTCAACAAGTCGATTATGGTCTTCTACTACCGGAAGGACCTTGTCCCCACCCCGCCTGCAACCTGGGAGGAGTACCTGCAGATGGCGAAGGACTTGACCGTCGATACGAACGACGATGGGACGATCGACCGGTTCGGGACCGGGTTCCGCCCGGCGGCGAACCCCGAGCAGTTCCTGAATTTCCTTGCGGAGGCCGGTGGCTCGATCCTCAACGAGGACTGGACCGAGGTTACTATCAATAACGAGGCCGGTCTTGTGGCGATGGAGTACGCGGCTAGCCTCGCCCCGTACTCGCTCATCACGAGTGCATACATGAGCGACGCCTTCCAGGCGAATCAGGTGTGCATGTTCATCGACACCTCGGCCGGCTACTACTACAACAACAACGCGGCAGAGACAGCCGGCTTTGAGATGGGGGTCGCCCGTGTCCCGATGGGGCCGGTGAACCAGAAGTCGATGATCCAGGGGACGAACCTCGCGGTCTTCGATATAAACCAGACGCAGGCCCAGAAGGACGCGGCTGTCCTTCTCGCCCGGTTCCTACTCCGAGCGGAGAACACCGTCTTTTGGGCGCAAAAGGGTGGTTATCAGCCTGTAACCAAATCAGCTTACCTGACGGAAGAGTGGGAGAGCTGGGTGGCGACGTACGACTATCAGCAGGCGATGTCCGCGCAGATGCTCGACGGATTTGCACAGATCCTCCACCCGGAATACGGTGACATACGTTATATCATCGCCACCTCGTTCGAGGAGGCCATGATGGGGGAGGCGACCCCTAAGGAGGCGCTGGACAACGCAGCAGCTGAGATCGAACCGTTGTTAAAATAGGGAAGGATTTAATCGGTCCGAGGGGTTACCCCCTCGGACCGCTCATTCTTGAAAGGAGACTACGATCGAGGGACAAAGTTCTAAAGGCAAATTTCACTTTGTCATTCCTGAGGAGTGGAAGCGCGCCTCGTACTGGCGGGAAACGGTGGAGGCTTACCTCTACCTGCTGCCCGCGCTCGTCATTCTAAGCGTCTTCGTCTTCTATCCCTTCTTCTCCGCATTTCGCCTGAGCACTTTTAAGTGGAACGTTGTCCGACCGCCGGGTACGTTTGTCGGCTGGGGAAACTACAACTACATCTTTCACGACAAGTACTTCTGGCGGGCTCTCTGGCGCACGTTCTACTATGTCGGGATCAACGTTCCAGTGACCCTCTTCCTCGCCCTGTTGGTGGCGAACCTCCTTAACAAAGGCTTGAAATTCCTCACGTTTGCCCGTACTTCCTACTTCCTTGCCTACATCACCCCACTCGTCGCCGTCTCCATGGTCTGGCGGTGGCTCTACAACTGGCAGTACGGACTCTTGAATTACTTCCTGGGGTTCTTCGGCGTCGACCTGATTAACTGGCTCGCTGACCAGCGGTTTGCCCTACCCGCGGTGATCATCATGAGCATCTGGCGCTACGTCGGGTACGAGGCGATCATCCTCCTTGCCGGGTTGCAAAGCATCGATAAGATGTACTACGAGGCGGCGCGGATCGACGGGGCCTCCGGGTTCCAGGTTTGGAGGAAGGTGACCATCCCCCTGCTGACTCCACAGATATTCTTCGTCTTTGTCATATCTCTCATCGGCTCGTTCAAGGTCTTCACCGAGATCTTTGTCCTGTTCAATGGAATACCTGGACCGCTGAAAAGCGCCGAGACGCTCGTCTTCTACATCATGCGGCAGGGGTTCTTTATGGGAAACCACCTCGGGCGGGCGGCCGCGGCATCGGTGGTCCTGTTCGGGATCATCTTCATCTTTACATTGTTCCAGCTACAGATCACGCAGAAACGGGTCCACTACCAATGAGATTTCGCACGGCTTACATCGTATTTGCCCTTGTTGTTTTATGCCTTGTACCGGTTCTTGCAATCGATCTACCAGACTCCTCCTTCGCCACCATCGAGGCGAAGGTGTACAGGGTCTTTGACGGGGACACGATCTCCCTCAAAGGGGGAGAAAGGGTCCGCTTGCTGGGGATCGATACTCCGGAGATTGGCGAGCCGTTCTCTGCTGAGGCGAAGCGGTTCACACGCGATCTCGTTCAGTATCAGACGGTCCGCTTGGAATTCGATGTGAGAGAACGCGACACGTATAGCAGGCTCCTCGCCTTCGTGTATGTGGAGACGGACGATGGTTGGGTGCTGGTCAACACGGAGCTTGTGCGCGTCGGTCTGGCGAGGCTACTCTTCATCCCCCCCAACGGCCGCTATGAAGACTATTTTGAGCAAGTGCTCCACGAGGCGATGGTCCGCCATCAGGGGATGTGGGGGAAGTTCTCCGACGTGTTGACGCTGCAACAGGTCGAGGCCGACCCGGTGGCCTACGTGACCGAGGTCGTCTCCGTGCGCTTCCGTATCTCCCAGATCTTGGTGGCCAAGAGCGAGATCACTCTGTACGCCGATGAGAGCCGTTTTTCGTTCCATGCGCTCGTCTTGTGCGACTCTTTCGCGGCGTTCACCGAGGCCGGCCTCGGTGCGTGGAACGATTACGCAGGGAAGACGGTAATCATCACCGGAACGCTGGAGTGCAAGGACGTGAGGAAGGGCCTGAGTATCACTCTCACTTGGCCGGATCAGATCGTCATCGAACCAGAATAGTAGCGTTGTCTCTGCATTCTCCTGTATTCAAAGAATACGCCCCCGTCGTTGTGGTCGACAGTCTTTTCTCATTGGAAGATGAGCATGAGCGCATGAGTCGTTAAGTCAATATACCCGGTTTGGAGAAGGAGCGAAAGAGCTCAGACTTCTTCTTCTGCACAAGCTTAGCATACTCAGTGTCGCTGCGTTGCTGCTCCAC
>JAUWNQ010000071.1 GCA_030612565.1 Candidatus Bipolaricaulota bacterium
CAAACACGCGGTAGGTAGCGGGTAGTCAGTGGTAGGTGGTAGAAGTGCCAGAAAGCGTAGAGCAGCTAGAGATTCGGTACAAATCCATAAATCATACTCGTGCGTCGCAACCTGTGTGCGACGCCCCAATCTACCACAAACTACGTACTACGTACTACCCACCAGTCTACGACCTTGGACGTTGGACCGCGAAGACTTTCTTCGCTACCTAAGGAGGGCTTGACCTTGAATCTTGGACGTTGGACGCTGGACGTTGGACCTTGGACCAGATCGACTCACCGAAGGCGAACTGCGTTCTTCCTGCTTGCGGACATCGCTTTCGTTGCCCTCTCCATGTGGGTAGCTTTCCTCTTAAGGTTTGAAGGACGAATCCCTTCACAATACATGGAGGACCTGTGGATTCTAATCTTGATCGCCATGGTAGTGAAGATCCCCATCTTCTACCTCCAGGGGCTTTATCGCATCAATTGGTCTTACGTGAGCGTACAGGAGTTGCTGTCGGTATTTACGGGGGTCCTTTACAGCTCTTTCTTGTTGGGGACGGCCCTTTTCATTCTGAAGGGTACCACGGTCTTTGTCGGCTTTCCCCGGTCGATTGTAGCCATCGATTTTTTCTTGACGCTCACGTTGATTGGCGGCTTCCGTTCATCTAAGCGGGTCTGGCTACAGTTCGTCAAGAAATTTCCGTTGGGAGGGAAGAGGACGTTGATTGTGGGGGCTGGCGATGCTGGAGAGCAGCTTTTGCGGAGTATGCTTAAGTCCGTTCATCCCGATTATTTCCCTGTTGGTTTTGTCGATGACGATCCAGGAAAGCTCTCAACTTCCATCCAGGGGGTCAAAGTGTTGGGAAGACGAGAGGATATCCCCCAGCTTGTGGAAGTCTATGACGTAGAGGAACTCTTGATCGCCATCCCCTCCGCTTCCTCCAGGGTCGTCAAGGAGACGGTCGAGCTGGGACGAAGAGCCAGGGTGAAGTCGATGAAGATCCTCCCCGATATCAGCGAGATACTCTCCGGTCGGGTAGGTTTGTCTAGCGTACGGGAGGTCCAACTAGAGGATTTGTTGGGAAGGGAGCCGGTCAAGATTGACACAAAGGGGATTGAGGACTATCTAAAAGCCAAAACCGTTCTGGTTACCGGGGCGGCCGGCTCGATCGGTTCAGAGCTCTGCCGCCAGGTTGCCAGGTTCCAGCCTAAGAAATTGATCATGCTCGCCCATGAGGAGCCAGGACTCTTCCAGATTGACCGGAAGCTTAAGGAGGAATTCCCCAGCCTAGAACGTATCGCCGTATTGGGGAGTATCAAGGATGAGGGGAAGATGGAGCGGGTCTTTAGCAAGCACAGGCCGGAGGTCGTCTTTCACGCCGCTGCCTATAAGCATGTGCGGATGATGAAGGAACACCCTGATGAAGCGGTAAGGAATAACGTTTTCGGCACAAAGATCCTGGGGGAGGCCGCGCTCAATGCCGGGACGGAGAAGTTTATCTTGATCTCTACAGACAAGGCGGTCAACCCGGTTGGGGTGATGGGGATGTCTAAACGGGTAGCGGAAATGATTATCCAAGATCTTAACCAGAGAGGGGCAACCCGGTTCTCGGCGGTGCGGTTCGGCAACGTCTTGGGGAGCCGGGGAAGCGTGATCCCCATCTTTAAGGAACAGATCAAGAAGCGTGGCCCGGTGACGGTTACCGACCCTGAAATGCGCCGCTACTTTATGATAACCACCGAGGCCGTCCTCTTAGTCTTGCAGGCAGGAGCTATAAATAGTGGGGGGAAGATCTTCGTCCTGGACATGGGGGAACCGGTGAGAATTCTGGACCTCGCTCGGGAGATGATCAGGCTCTCAGGATATGAGCCGGATAAAGACATACCCATCAGTATTACCAACCCCGGTGATGACGAGAAGCTCTTTGAGGATATCTTGACGGCAGAGGAGGGGACCGAGGCCACCAAGCATGAGCAGATCTTTGTGGCAAAGATGAACGCTGTGCTGTCCTCAACGGAGTTGTCACGCTATTTAGAAGATCTTGAGCGGCTGATCGATCAAGAGGAAAATGGGGATAAGATTAGAGAGGTGCTTAAAGAAACGGTTTTTAGTTCGACTTCGGAACACCAAAGGGGGGCAAATTGAGTGCGTTCATTTGTGGAGCAGTGGCTTTGCTGGCAGGAATTGGCTCTCTTTTCTTGGGGCGATCCCTCCCTTCTGCGGGGAAGAAGGGGAGGATCACTCAGCCGGAGGCAAGGGGCTTGGCCTTTGTGGCAGGAGTAGTTGCAGGTCTCTTGGTGGGTGTGGGATTTGGTAGTTACTCTACGGTGGACGTTGAACAGTTGCCCTTACTGATTGCTGTGGTGACGTTGATTTTGGTGGTAGTGCTTGATCTTGTAGGTAGATATTATCTTTCCTTGCGTTCTCAGACTGTGCCGGCTTTGTTCCTTTTGGCAGGACTCGTTCCGGCCATTGCCAAGACGAGCGGGGTCGGCACCGGTTCTATCGTGGCGTCCGGAGTGGCGATTGCTGCCGGTTTTATCTTAGTACCTATCGGGATCTCGGTCTCTGCTTGCCTTGTTAACCACTTTAAGGGATACGGGGATTTGGGGATGGCCACCGTAGCTATAGGGGCCTTATGCGGTGTTGCATTACTGGAGGGGGAGTTTGAGGCCTTGCTGATTTTGTTGGCTGGGCTGGGAGCGATCCTTCCCCTACTGGCTTATATCGGCCGGCAACCAGCTAAAATGGGCATCGGTGATGTCGGGACATTCAGCATTGGAGCACTCATCGCGATCGCGGTAGTTCTAGGGGGTTTTGAGCTAGCCGGGCTCATCATCTTGATTCCGTATCTCCTAAATCTTGGTTTGAAAGCGAGGGGGCGTTCACTAGGTCAGGTAATCATGAAGCGCTTTGGGCTCAACGAACGGACATTGGCGTTGACGCTCATCGGGTTCGAGGCGGTGTTCGGGGTGTTGGTGGTTATCCTTTATACCCAGGTCTGAGTGAGCAGTTCTAGGTCCAATGTCCAAAGTCCAATGTCCAAAGTCGGGAAGCAGTGATGGGTAACAGAGAACCAGTCTAGAGTCGTCAGTCATGTGTCGGGAGTCTACGGCCGGGGAGCAGCGGGTAAATGGTGAATTGGGAGGAGCGAGTCCAAAGTCCAGGGGCCAAGGTCGAGAGCTCGGTGAATCGTAATAAGTGGCGAGCGTAGAAGACGGGGATTAGGGATTGAAGGATCATGGGGTAAGAAAAAACAGTTACGAGTGATGGGTGATGGGTAGGGAACAGTTCCATGTTCTATGCCCGAAGTCCAAAGTCAACAGTCCACTGTCGATCGCGAACCTTAACCCTTTCCTCTTCCTTTCTCTTCCTCATCTATTTCTACTCCCGCCTCTTTCACTGTCCTAATTGCCTGGGAGAGTTGAGGTTGTTCAAAACTTTCTCCCAAAGAGGCGAGTGTCTGAAGGAATTGAGGATCCTTCAGGACCATGATGTGGCGATCCCACAGCTCCTTCTCAAAGCGGTTATACGAGATGCCAGCCACTGCTGCCCCTTCCCCGATGGAGATCTCATGCCGGGTGTAGGCGGCAATAGCCTTCTCCAGCTTGTAGCGGGTTAATCCTTCCAGAACCAAGCGCTTCATCAACGCCGACTCGGTGAATGGTTCCTCTTGACAGATCTTGGAGAATTCCTCCGCTTCCTCTGGCGTGAGCCGGATCGTCTTGGAGACCTTAGCCTTGTTGGCACTTGCATTCCTAGTCTTCACCTTCCTTCACCTCCCTTCTGCTTAGCGAGTTTCTCAACGACCGCCCTGGCTTCGGCGAGCAATGCCGGGCTGGTGACCGGGGTCAGCCGGTTCAGATATCCTAAGGTAGCTTTCTTGCTGATCCTCTTAGCCTCATAGAGCATGACCACAAAGTGGGGCACGCTAATACAGCGGATTCCCAGGCCTTGGGCATGGACCAACGGCCGATAGTCATTTATCAGAAGGTCCCAGCCCTGCTCATATGCCAAGGCGATTGCCCCGGCCTCCCCTTTCCCCAAAAGTCCCAACGGTTTCTTCGGTTCAGCATGGTAGAGCCGCCCATCCTCTTTGAAGACGTTGAAGAGCATTGCCTGAGGGTAGATCAGGGGCGTAGCGCTCGGATCGGTGTTCACGATCTCTTCCTCTACAGGGTGGCAGTAATAGACTTCAAAGAACTCAAAGAGGTAAGGGATCACACCGATCCGCGTCCCAATGTTCCAGAACGACGTCTCTAGAGAAGCATCCTGCTTCTTCATGAAACTACTGTAGTCTATATGATGCTCTTTGTCAAGGACTCACATGGACTCGACATGGGAAAGGGGGACAGGCTGGTTTTGGTGAGCAGTGAATGGTGAGAGCGAGTCCAAGGTCCGAGGTCCAA
>JAUWNQ010000145.1 GCA_030612565.1 Candidatus Bipolaricaulota bacterium
CCGCCCGGAGACGATCGCCCATATCACCCTTGCTCGGATCAAAGGAAGGACCGACCCTGAGATCGCGCAGACGATTCGATCCCTCGCTGATCTCCCCGACTGGATACTGCGCGCCGACCGGCTTGTTCTCATGGAGAGCCGGTTGACTGCGCAGGGAGCGATCTACTCGCCGCTCTTCACCCTCCCTCTTGGTGGGAGGAGGGCCGATGCCGTTTGAGTACCTCGACCACACGGCGGACATAGGGGTGCGCGGGATCGGGGAGACGGTAGAGGAGGCGTTCTGCGAAGCGGCACGGGCGATCTTCAACCTGATGGTCGATCTGGAGGAGGTCGTCCCTAAGGAAGCGGTCCACGTCACGGTAGAAGCGCGGCAGCTCGACCTCCTCCTCGTCGAGTGGTTATCAAGTCTTTTGGTTAAGAAGGACCTCGAAGGCCTTCTCCTATCATGCTTTCACGTGAAACTTCGAGAGACGGAGAACGGGTTCTCCCTCCGTGGGGAGGGGTGGGGCGAGCCATTGGATCTGAAGAGGCACCGGCCAAAGACCGAGGTAAAAGGCGTGACCTACGCTGGGCTTCGCGTCTCTCAGGAGGGTGAGCTATGGCTCGCGCAGTGTGTAGTAGATATCTGAAGGAGGAACCATGAACGAGATCGCTCTAGAGAGGGTCGCTTCTTCTGAGTGGATCCTCCCGCAACATGGCGATATGCGTGTCCCCGGAAGGATCATTGCCGACGAAGGGACGATCGCACAGCTAAAGCAGGATCTTGCGGAGAAGAAGGAGTGGAACGCGCTTGAGCAGGTGCGAAACGTCGCCTGCCTTCCGGGGATTGTCTCCGCTGCTCTTGCCCTACCGGATGTCCACCCTGGCTACGGGTTCCCGATCGGTGGGGTGGCTGCGTTCGATATCGAAGAGGGGGTCGTGGTCGTTGGGGGGGTCGGGTTCGACATCAACTGCGGGGTACGTCTCCTCTCCACTCCGGTCACTAGGGAGGAGATCGCCCCGCTCCTCCAGAAGCTGGCGGATGACCTTTACCGCACCGTCCCCGCCGGCCTTGGCTCGGAGGGGAAGCTCCGCCTCAACGTAAAAGAGATCGATCGTCTCCTGCAGGAGGGGGCACGCAACGTTGTCGAACGCGGGTACGGGTTGGAGAGGGACCTCTCGTTCATCGAGGAGGAAGGTCGCATTGCTGGTGCCGACCCGACCACGGTCAGCCTCCTCGCCAAACAGCGCCAGTTTAAACAGGTGGGAACCCTTGGCGCTGGGAATCACTACCTGGAGGTGCAGGCGGTCGAACGGGTCTTCGATCAGGAGGCAGCCGCGATATACGGCCTTGCGGAGGGGCAGGTAGTCGTCTCTATCCACACCGGATCGCGCGCCCTTGGCCATCAGATATGTCAGGATTACCTGAAAGAGATGGAACGCGCGAGCCAGCGCTACCAAATCCCGATCCGCGAGAGGGAACTCGTCTGCGCCCCGGTCGTAAGTCCCGAGGGGAGGCGCTACCTGAGCGCGGTCGCCTGCGGGTCGAACTGTGCGTTCGCCAACCGACAGGTGATCGTCCACCTAGTCCGAACCTCGTTTAACCGTATCCTTGGCCTCACCGCCGAGGCGATACACACCGTGTACGATATCGGGCACAACAACGTCAAGTTCGAACGCCACCGCGTAGACGGAGAGGAACGAACTCTCCTCGTCCACCGCAAAGGATCTACACGTGCGTTCGGGCCAGGGCGCGAGGAGTCGCCCGCTCCCTACCGCGCTGTCGGGCACCCAATCCTGGTTGGAGGAACGATGGGAACAGCCTCTTACGTCATGTGTGGGACACCACTGGGGATGGAGAAGACATTCGGAAGCGGGATCCACGGGGCAGGGCGAGCCCTGTCGCGCAAGAAAGCGGCCAAGAAGTTCTGGGGAAAAGACGTCAAGGCATCGATGGCCGATGCGGGGATCATCCTCCGGGCACACAGCATACGCGGGATCGCCGAGGAGGCCCCAGGGGCGTACAAGGACGTGGAACGTGTCGTGCAGGCGGCCACGGATGCAGGGATCAACCGGCCGGTGGCACGGTTGCGCCCACTCCTCGTGATCAAGGGCTGAAGAACGGTAATGAGGTAGGGATTAGGGATTGAAGGATTAAGGGGATAGAAGTAAGTGCCCCTGTGACAGCTACTCACTCGTCACTTGTCACTCATCACTGATTAACTGTCCCTCAGTGCCGTGAGAAGGCGTGCGTGTGACGCACGATCGCTCGCGCCAGTTTCTTCGGGTCGTGCTTCACCGTCGATTTCCCATCCATCTCGCTCGTCCCCATGAGATCGGCCAAGACCACCTGCAAGGCGTACTCGTTCTCCTCTTCGAGGTCGTTTATGATCGGTTCGGCCGCCTCTTCCCGATATTCGCTCAGGAGTTCCTCTGCTGGGGTGACGTTGTTGACGAGGATGCTGTCGAAGGAGCGAAGATCGATGTATTCAGCGAGCGCCAGCAGGTGGTCGTTGAGGGTGAACCGATCGGTTTCCCCGGGTTGTGTCATCAGGTTCGCCACCAGGACCTTCTCCGCTCTTGCACCGGCGATCGCCTGCGCGATTCCGTCAATCAACAGGTTGGGGATGAGACTCGTGAACAGGCTTCCTGGCCCCAGCAGGATGAGATCGGCGCGTTCGATCTCATCTATGACACGACCGTAGGGGAGAACGTTCTCGCTGGAGAGACTGATACGCACGATCCGGCGCGGGTCTGCGGTGATGTGGCTCTCCCCCTCAACCCAGGCCTGATCCTCCATCTGCGCCCGGAGGTGCGTCTTCTCCAGGGTTGCAGGGAGGACCTGACCGCTGGTATTCAGGATGAGGCTCATCTCTTCGATCGCCCGA
>JAUWNQ010000159.1 GCA_030612565.1 Candidatus Bipolaricaulota bacterium
AACAGGAAGGTCGTCTTCTTCTCCGCGCACAGGCGATAGATCGAATCGGCCAGACGTTTCAAGAGAGTGCGGTTCACTCCGGCACCAGGTTCATCGAGCAAGACTAGTTTGGGTTTGCCCATCATCGTTTTGGCCAATTCGAGTAGCTTCTTCTGCCCACCGGAGAGCCTTCCCGCGTACTCATCTTTAAGCTCTGTCAGTTCCAGAAATGCCAGGACCTCGTGTGCCCTCTCCCGGATCACGTGCTCTTGCTTGCGCACCAGTCGACCGCGTAGGAAGGGATTCCAAATCCGTTCGCCGAGTTGTTCGGTCGGTACGAGCATCAGGTTCTCCAACACCGTCATTTCCTTCCACTCGCGAGGGATCTGAAAGGTTCTTGCGATCCCTTTTTGAAAGACGCGATGTGGGGAGAGACCGGTGATCTCCTCATCACAGAGGCGGACTGCCCCTTTGTCGGGCTTGGAGAACCCGGTGAGAAGATTAAATACAGTCGTCTTTCCCGCTCCGTTCGGCCCGATCAATCCAGTGATCGTGCCGTCACTGACCTCGAACGAGCAGTCGTTTACAGCGTGCAATCCACCAAACCGCTTCGCAAGATTCTCTACGGCAAGCACTTCTCTGCACCTCACTTATAAAGAAAAAACCGACAAGCCTTTCGGCTTTCGGTTTTCCGGGTTTTAGTAGCACACGCCCGGGGCTACTAAATAACCCACGTCAGCATAAAGTAACTAAAGAAACTGCTACTACTCGTTCTCACCTCCAATATACTTATCCGAGCCATTCTCGCCTCCTTGGCTAGCGATCCTAACAGAGTCGGAGCATATTGTCAAGATCATTTCGAGTTTTGATATAGGCAGCGTCGCGACATACCTGCAGCAGGCGAATAGCGGGCAAAGCCAAAAGAAATCACATTCGTGATTTCTTCGTGCCATTCGGATTTTTTCAAGCACACTCGTCCTAGCCGAGCGCGGAGAGGAGGAAGACGAGGAAAAAACCGGCAAGGATGACGAGGATACCTTCTTCGAGACGGAAGATCCGTTGCGGCAAGGGGAGTGACCGCTTGGGAAGGATGCGGTAGATCAGGTAGCCAATGCCGACCACGATCAGGCTCTCCAGAACGTGCACAACGGAGAGGAGCTCTTTCCAGTCATCGAATAGGAGGACGAGGCGTGTGAGCGGGAGAAAGAGGAGGATAGGAAGGCCGAGGGTTACGTAGGAAAGTTTTTTTGGCCATGTGGAGGATGGGCCACGTTCAAAGCGGAAGAGTGGGGTCAGCTTGGCAAAGGAGATCACCGTTCCAACGGACAGTAGGAGGAGGATCGTTTGTATCAGAGGAGATTCCGTTCCGTTGCTGAGAAGGGTCTTTCCACAAAACCCGGCAAACGGTGGAAGACCCATGATCCCCATCGTTCCCACAAGGAGCCCCACTCGGACCGCAAGAGGGATCTGCGCACGCTCAACAATGAGCCCGGGGATTGTTCTTCTCTTGGTAGCCTGCACGGCCGCCCCGGCGGCGAGGAAGAGGAGCCCCTTGAACAGGCCGTGGCCAACAGCGTAGGCGAGGCGCCCGTCGATCGTGATCGGCGAACCGATTCCAATCCCAAGGAGGATGTACCCGATCTGCGATAGGGTGTGAAAAGCGAGCATCCGCTTCAGATCGTAGGTGAAGATCGCGTAGACAACCCCAAGGAGGCCGGTTAGAGATCCAAGGACGAGGAGGGGCAGGGAAAGATCGACAACGGCCGCTAACCTGAAAAGGACCACGACCCCCATCTTGATCACCAGGCCGGAAAGGAGGGCGGAGATCGCGGGAGAGGCGCTGGCGTGCGCGGCAGGGAGCCACAACGAGAAGATAAAGATCCCCGACTTGATCGCGATCCCCGTAACGAGAAGTGAGGAGGCGAGGAGGAGCCACGGCGTGCCCTGCTCCGTAGCGAGCCGCGAAGCGAGCAGTCCGAGGTTTAGGGTCCCTGTGTGATAATAAATTATCGCAACGCCGAACAGATACATCCCCATCCCGAGGGAGGCGAGGAGCAGGTACTTGAGGCTTGCCCAGATCTGATAAGCCCGCCTCTCGTAGGCAACGAGGAGGAAGCTCGTCAGGGTAAGGAGCTCCATGATCACATAGATATTGAACAGATCCCGCGCGAACAAGAGGGCGAACACGGACCCAAATAGGAGGTGCAGCAACATATAGAAATAGGGACGGAGTCGCTCCTGCCACAGGTAAGCAATCACCCCCCCGGCAAGGAGAAGGACGAGGAGACAGAAGACGAGGCTGTAACGATCGCCAGCTAGTTCGACACCCATCCCTCTTCCCCACCCGCCGAGGACGAGCGAGATCGTCTCCCCGTGGGCAAAGCGCATGAACAGCCCGCCCACGAGCGTGGCGTCGAGCAGGAGGGAGAAGAGAAGCAGCCCGCGTGTTCCCCTCTCCCAGGCGAGGCTCGCCGCGGCGAAGAGGAAATGGCTAAGGGGGAGCAGGGCGATCATCGTTCCTCCTCCTCCCGGATGATCTCGTGTTCGATCCGTTGCGAATCGGTAGTGTGGTAACGCTCAACAAGGAGCATGACGAAGACGAGAGCCAGGGCAAGGACCGCGAAGTTGATCACAATGGCGGAGAGGACAAGGGCCTGCGGAAGAGGGTCAACGTAAGGAGCGTGGTCCAGGGAATGGACGATTGGTGGGACGCCGTTTCGC
>JAUWNQ010000178.1 GCA_030612565.1 Candidatus Bipolaricaulota bacterium
CACGGCGCTCATCTGGTCCTCCTCCTTTATCGGAGTGAAGGTCGTTCTCCGCTATACCGGGCCACTCACAACGGCCGGGTTGCGCTACTTTATCGCCTTCCTCCTCCTCTCCCCGTGGCTGTGGCAACACTGGCGGTCCTCTCCGTACCTCACCCGGGGAGAGTGGTCGCGCTTTACCCTCATAGGGCTCTTCCAGTACACGATCGGAAACGGCGCCCTCTTCTTTGCCCTGAAGACACTCTCGGCAACCACTGGGTCACTCGCCCTGTGCCTTGTTCCGATCCCGGTTCTATTATTGGGGCTGGTGCGGCTCAAGGAACGGCCTCGCTCCCTCCAACTCCTGGCCCTCTCGATCACGATCGGGGGGAGCGTCCTCTTCTTCTCGCCCAACGGAGTGGAGTTTCGGGAGCCGCTCGCTCTCGGGCTCCTTGGGGTAGCAAGCCTCAGCTTCTCCGCGTTTCCTGTGCTGGTGAGGGAGGTCGCTCGCAGCCACAAGGTGGACAACATTATCCTGACGGGGATCCCTCTGGGAATCGGTGGGGTTTTTCTTCTTCTCCTCGCGTTCATATGGGAGGGGGTTCCCCGTATGCCGTTCTTCGCCTGGGGAGTGATCCTGGGACTCGCGCTGGTGAACACCCTATTTGCGTACCTCCTCTACAATCACTCGCTCCGGCACCTCTCCGCGATCGAGGCGAACGTAATGCTCAATCTTACTCCCCTCGGTACGGCGCTCATCGCCTGGGGAACCCTGGGCGAGCGACTCCTCCCGGTTCAGATCGTGGCGATGTTCCTGATTGTGGTCGGGGCGAGCTTGGTGCAACGGTGGAACGGGAACCACCGTCGTGAGAAGTAATCACCTGGTTCCTTGTCGGTTTGAGTGGGTAGCCGAAGATACGGTACGTAACAGAGGGCCTCGCGCAGAGATGTGAAACAGTGGTGCGTAATGAGTGAAGTGTAAAGAGAAAGAGCGTTTTCTCGCAAAGACGCAGAGGCGCAGAGAACAGCAAATGAGGGGAAAAGGACAAGGATTAAAGGCATGTCTTAGCGATCTTTGCGACTTGAGCGAGTGATAACGAGCGGGCGAGAGGACAGCGTTCTATCATTTGCGATCGGGAGATTGGGAGGAGAAAGGGGGACGCGGAGACGCGGGGAAAGCAAAGACACGGCGGAACTGAGAGATCGGTTCAATCACTCGCTCAATCCTGCTCCCACTCTCTGCGTGCTCCGCGCCTGCCTGTGCGTGTCCGCACGCAGACAGGTTCTCGGCGGTGACCCTTCTGTTTCGCAAGGGAAAAAGGTTTGTGCAACGGTCTCCCCGAGGGTTTAGAATCAAGGCATGACATTCTCTGACACGATTCAACCTGCTCATCGACAACTGTGGAGCGGGCTCGCAAGCGACGATCCGGCGGCGGAGGTTGGTCTTCTTGGCGTGCCGTTCGATGGGGCGACCAGCTTTCGTAAAGGGGCATCTCTCGCCCCGAGGAAGATCCGCGAGCTGACGCCGCACATCGCACCAGCGACCGAGGAGGGGATGTCCCTTACGGGATTGCGGGTGCGCGATTACGGTGACGTCCCTATTGATCTGAATTGGGAACGGTATTTCAGTGCGGTGGAGACGCGTGCAAGGGAGGTCTTTCGCCATCCCTTCTCCTTGTTCTTAGGAGGCGATCACTCTGTCACGATTCCGCTTACGAAGGCGTTCGGTGAATCGGTGAAGGGAGGATTCGGCGTCATCCACATCGACGCACACCTCGACCTTGCCGATACGTTCGAGGGGCACAGCTGGTCGCACGCCTGCACGGAACGCCGTGTGTTGGAACTCCCCAATATCGACCCGCGCCATCTGGTCTTCGTCGGCGTTCGCTCGTTCATGGACGATGAGCTTCGCTTCCTCACGGAGCATCCGGAGATTGGGCTGCACACAGCCCGCGATCTTCAACGATGCGGGATCGAGACGGTCGCGCAAGGAGTGGTGCGACAACTGCGGGATGTAGATGCAATCTACGTAACGCTCGACATCGATGCTCTCGATCCGGCATTTGCCCCGGGAACAGGGACCCCGGAGGCGGGTGGCCTTTCCACCCGTGACCTGTTGGAACTCCTACGTGTGGTCTTTGCCGGGCTACCTGTCCGTGCACTCGATATTGTGGAGGTCTCCCCACCGCTTGACCACGCCGATATCACCTCGGTCGCTGCCGTCAAGGCGATCTACGAGGTCTTCGGTTGGGTGAAAGGAACTGCTTACTAAACAGCGATACACCTTGAAGGAAGTCGACACGTCTTCCTCCCAGCAGACCAAGGTGTATCCAAAAAGAGGCTCTTCGTCGTTTTGAGTGGGTAGCGGCTCCTAGCTTCACACGCATACGAAGTGAGGAATAAAGAAATCCCTTGAAATTGACTATCCCCGTAGCAAGACTACGGGGTATTCCGCCAATTTCATTTTGACCTGAAGGTCAAAACCGGGATTTCATTATTTCACCTCACCCCGACCCTCTCCTATCAAG
>JAUWNQ010000134.1 GCA_030612565.1 Candidatus Bipolaricaulota bacterium
TTCTACCTCTACCAGGTCTCGTGCGGCTTCGATGACCTAACGATTGCAGGCCTTCCAGCGTCCCTCGATCTTGTTCTGCGACAGGGGTACCTTCGCGCAAAGCTCGTCCTCGATGGCGAGGATGATACCCTGACCCTGCAAGACACATGGAAGGATGAGAGCCTATATGAACGCAAGATCACGATCGACCACGATGGAGGGAGCTGGTCGGTCAAGGAAGCGCTCACGCTCGATCCAACAGCATTTTTCGAGCCGGAGAAGGGGACGCTGACCGTGAATCACGACCTCTCAAACGAGCTTTCGCTGAAGGTCGTATGCGATCACACCTTCTCCGAAAGCGGGATCGAGCTTGTAAAACTCGTCCCCACAATAAAACTCGACCGACCTTCCTTCACCTTCTCTTGGAAGGGGGACTTCCGTCCCGCTGGGGGTGCACTCGCGCTTGGGGACTACGATCTTACCGTAAGCGCGGAAGCAAAGATCGCCGATGTCACACTCGACATCGTCTTTAAGCTCGATGAGGACGGATTCAAGAGCTTCTCGATTAAGCTTTCACTCCCGCTTTCGGGGGGATGATCCGATCGATCAGGCCGTATTCGACCGCCTCCTTGGCGGACATGAAGTAGTCGCGATCGGTGTCTTTGGCGATCTTCTTCACCGTCTTTCCGGTGTGCTGGGCGAGAATCTGATCGATCTGATCGCGCATCCGCAGGAGTTCCTCGGTCTGGATCTTGACGTCGGTCGCCTGTCCTTGTGCACCCCCAAAGATCTGATGGATGAGAATGCGGGCGTTGGGAAGAGCGGAACGCTTACCCGGCGTCCCGGCGGCGAGGAGAACAGCCGCCATGCTCGCGGCCTGTCCGATGCAGATCGTTACCACGTCGCACTTCACATACTGTATCGTGTCGTAGACTGCAAACCCGGCCGTGACCGACCCTCCGGGGGAGTTGATGTAGAGCTTGATGTCCTTTGAGGGATCCTTCGACGCGAGGAACAACACCTGCGCGATAACGACGTTTGCTACCTCATCGTCGATCGGGTCACGAAGGAAGACGATTCTATCCTCCAACAGGCGCGAGTAGATGTCGTACGTCCGCTCGTTGTGCCCGGTTTGATCAATCACATACGGAATCAGCGGGCTCATTCCTTCTCCTCAGTGAGTTTCGCTTCGTTGTACAGGATGCCGAGCACGCGTGCGTTCACCTTTTCCTGCCGGTAGTCTTCCCAGCGCTCATTCGCCTTGAGCTGGGCAGCGAACCGCAATGGATCCTCGCCGCTTTGAGTCGCCTCTTCCCGAGCGATCTCCTCCAGCTCGGCATCATCGATCGCAATCTTCTCCTGCTCGACGAGCTTGTTGAGGACAAGTTCGCGCTTCAGGCGCTGTACCACCGCTTTGTTGTAATCGGCTTGCAACTCCTCTTCGCTCTTCCCTTCTTTCTTTAAGTACTCCTCAAAGGTGAGTGGAGAACGGGGATCGGCGAGTTCCTTCTTCAGCGTCTCCAGATCCTCGGTTACCTTTTCCACCACGAAGGCGTCGGGGAGGGGGAGATCGACTTGCTCTACCAGGTGGTCGAGGAGATCGGTCTTGATCTTGCGCTCACGTTCCCTCGTGTTCGTCTTAGTGAGGTTCTCTTTGATGTTCTCTCGCAGAGCAGCCAGGCTGTCGAATCCCATACCCTGGCCAAAATCGTCATCGAGCTCGGAGAGGGTGATCCCTTTCACCCCGAGTATGGAGAGTGACGCGTGCCTGGACTTCCCATCCGGGAGATCGAGGTCGATCTCGACCGTCTCGCCAACCTTGGTTCCGATCAGTTTCGCGCTTGCCGTGTTCTTTACGTCGGCGCGTAGCTCCCACTCTTTCTCGCCTTCCGCAACCCGAACGATATCCCCGTCGCTGACAGTCTCTCCGTCCTTGGGAGAGAGGGTGGCGAAGCGACTGCGGAGCTGGTCGAGCGTGGTGTCGATGTCGTCCTCGGAGACTTCCCTCTCTGGGGCGACAGAAAGCTCTATCCCACGATACTCCGAAAGGTTCACCTCGGGAAAGACGGAGAACTGTGCTGTAAAAATGAACTCCTCCTCCTCCGCGAAGGAGCTGGACTCCACCTCCGGCATGGTCACCGGGTTAAGTTTGAGGGAAGAAATAGCTTCCTCTAAGTGATTCTTTTCCAGTCCCTTTTTCGCCTCATCGAGAAAGAGGGTGCGCCCGAAACGCGAGTCGAGGAAGCTTCGCGGCACGTGCCCCTTTCGAAAACCAGGGATCTGGGTCTCCCGCCCGTAGCGGCGGTAGACGCTGTCGATCTCGTTCTTGATAGCTGGTGGCGCGACCGTGACCTGCACGGTCACCTCGGTGGCGGATCGTTCCTTTATCTTGTAGTTGGCATCGTTCTGTGTCACGGGAAACCACTCCATATTGTCCTTGTAGTGACGTGATTATACGAACGAGCCGCTCTTTCAGCAAGCGGTGATTAAAAGACGCTGAGGGCGAGAAGCCAACGACTTCCCAGGAGCCCTTGCCAGAATCCCCCCATCAGATTGAACAGAGCCTGGAGCCCACCAAGGTAGATGAGAGCGAGCAAGATGATGAATCCGTAGCGCTCCAACATGATCATCACCCGCCGCCCTTCAGGAGGGAGGAAATAGGTAAGGACACGCGATCCATCGAGTGGAGGTATGGGAATCATGTTGAACACAGCGAGGATGACATTGTAGATCACGAAGATCCCCAGCAGATAAACAAGGGCGTGGACCAGGTTCCCGGCAAAGGTATGGTTGATGATGGAACTGCGATAAAAGACACCATTCCTTTCAACTAGACCAAAAAGTGAATTTGGAACAGCGAGGAGGACGACCCGCCCGATCACGGTCGTCGCGAGGGCCAAGGCAACGTTCGTCGCTGGACCGGCAACAGCCACATAGAGCATCCCCTTGAACGGATTGCGGAAGTAGCCGGGGCTGATCGGAACCGGCTTCGCCCACCCGAACAGGAACGGAGAGTGGACAATCAGAAGGAAGATCGGCACAAGGATCGTCCCGATCGGATCGATGTGCGCGAGCGGGTTCAAGGTGAGCCGCCCGCGG
>JAUWNQ010000137.1 GCA_030612565.1 Candidatus Bipolaricaulota bacterium
TTATTGCAAGACGGGATATAGTTACCTCACTATGGAACCGTTTACAACCGACAAACCGTTTATTGGAATGATCCACCTCCCTCCCCTTCCTGGCAGCCCTGGCTATGAAGGGGAATCGATCTCCTCGCTCCTCACCCCGGCCCTGCGCGCCCTCGATACTCTGGAGGCAGGCGGGGCCGCCGCGGCAATCGTGGAGAATATCGGGGATGCCCCGTTCGCCAAGCTCGCACCGAAGGAGACGATCACTGTGATGACGGTGATCGTCCAGGAGATCGTGAAGCGAGCGCGCATCCCCATCGGGGTGAATGTGCTCCGAAATGACGGACTGGCAGCCCTCTCGATCGCCGTGGCGACCGGAGCAACCTTCATTCGGGTGAATGTCTTCTGCGGGACCGCCTTCACCGACCAAGGCTTGATCGAGGGGGAGGCCCGTCCCCTGCTCGAACTGAGGAGGAGACTCGATGCGAAGGTTAAGATCCTCGCCGACGTGCACGTCAAGCACGCGGCCCACCTGACAACACTCGAGGAGGCCGCTCTCGACGCGACGCGCAACCACCCCGACGGCCTGATCGTCTCCGGAATCGGAACGGGAAAACGAACCCCCCCAGAGAACCTGCAAGCGGTGAAGCAGATGACAACCCTCCCGGTCTTCATCGGAAGCGGTGTCCGGATCGACAACCTCTCCACCTACCGCGAGGCGGACGGGTTCATAGTAGGAACCACCTTGAAAGAAGATGGTGCGGTCAGGGCTCCGATCGACCCGGAGCGGGTGCACGCCTTGGCTGAGGCGATCGCCGGACTGCGAACGAACGAATGAGCCGTATCGTTGTGCTAGGGGATCTCAACCTCGATATCCTCGCAACACTCCCCAAGGAGCTTCCCTCAGAAGGAGAGGCGCGGAGCCCGATCCAGGTGATGCCCGGTGGCTCAGCAGGGAATTTCGCCCGCGCCGCCGCCCGCGAGGGAGCAGAGGTAACATTCATCGGATGCGTAGGGAACGACCTTGTGGGGGATCTTCTCGTGCGCTCCCTGCAGGTTTTCGGTATCGATACGAGGGTCAAGCGCGTCGATCGACAGAGCGGAACAATACTCTCCCTCGTGAAAGAAGACGGAAAGACCATGATCTGTTCGCGTGGGGCGAACGATGGCCTCGATCCCACCTGGATCGAAGAAGGCTTCTTCGTCAATGCCGATCACCTTCACCTCTCCGGATACAGCTTCCTGTCTCCTGCCCAACGCAGCGCAACGTGCCGTGCGATCGAGATCGCGCGTTCCTTGGATCTCACGATCTCGATCGATCCCCCGCCGGCAAATTTGATACGAAATTTCGGCGTACCCGCCTTCCTCGCAGAGATCTCCCCCGCTGATTTCATCTTCCCCAACCTCGATGAGGGGATGGTCCTATCAGGCAAAGAGGGCGAAGAGTCGATCGTCGATGCCCTTGCCGAGAGCTTTCCGTTGGGAGCCCTTACTTTGGGCGAAGCAGGATCACTTGCCTGGCACGGAAAGGAGCGCGATCGGTACGTGAGTCACCCGATCACCGCGATCGATGCGACCGGTGCCGGCGATGCCTTCGCCGCCGGGTTTGTCGTCTCCTACCTCGGAGATCATGATCTCTCGCGCGCAAATCAACAGGGAAACAAAGCCGCGTTGCAGGTTCTCAAAGGGCACGGTCGTCTCGCAGGCTCTCCAGGTACCCCTGCAGGATGAGGACGGCGGAGAGGCTGTCGCGCAGCCCCTTGCGACGCTTGCGCGACAGGTTCGCCTGCACAAGTACCCGCTCCGCCTCGACGCTCGTCAGACGCTCATCGAAGGTAACTACCGGAAGACCGCTCTCCTCGCGCAACGCCGCGGCAAAGATGACGACCTCGTCTGCCATCTCACCCGAGGATCCGTCCATGTTGAGCGGCAGGCCGAGGATGATCTTTGCAACCTCCCTCTCTCGTGCAAGCTGCGTGAGGAAAGAAAGGTCGTCAGCGATCGTTGTGCGCACGCGGACAGGCAGGGGAGTGGCGAGTATCGCATCATCATCGCTCAGGGCAAGGCCCAGTCTCTTATGGCCGTAGTCTATCCCAAGGATGCGCATATCAGGTTCCGATCGTCTCCAACGCCCGGCGGACGAGCTCCTCCAGGGGGAGGTCATCCGCGCGCAGCCGTTCGAGCGCCTCCCGCGCCTCCCGCACCGAGAAACCGAGAGACTTCGACGTGAGGGCCCGCAGGGCAGTCGCCTCCTTCTCCGAAAGAGGGAGCGACGGAGATACAAGATCGGTCGTCAGCTTATCGCGCAGCTCGATCAGTATCCGCTGTGCCGTCTTCCTCCCGACCCCCTTGACCGTCGGCAGCTGCTCACCGGCCCCGGAAGCGACCGCAACGACAACCTCAACCGGCGAGAGGCTAGAGAGAATCTGCAGAGCCAGGCGCGGGCCGACCTGCCCCACCGGGAGAAGGGAGCGGAAGATCTCCCGCTCCCTGCAGCTCGCAAACCCGAAGAGAGAGATCCCGTCATCGCGCACGCTCATATGGACGTAGACGATCCCCTCCTCGCCACGGTGGTAGGTGGAGAGCGTTCGCACCGGGCAGAAGACGCGGAAGGCGATCCCCCCGGTCTCGATCACCAGGTGATCGGTCGCCACGCGAACCACTCTTCCGGTGATCGAGTCAATCATCGTTCCTCCTCCCAACGGGCCCGCGCCCCAGACACATCCTTGAGCTCATGAGTGAATCGCTCAACGCAACTCGGAGCGAGTGCGATGAGTACGCGTCCCTCGTCGTTGTAAGCAACCTCCTCCACCCGCGCCGGGTGGCGGTGGATCAACCCCATCACCCGTGAATTGATCTCTGATGGGAAGGTGATCGCAAGCTTCACTTCCCGGTGCCTCTCCACGATCGTCGCTGCGGATAGGGCCTTCTTCGTCACGTCGGCGTAGGCACGGATCAATCCACCCAGTCCAAGCTTCTTCCCCCCAAAGTATCGTACGACAACCGCCAGCACATCGTAGAGCTTCTCCCCCTCAACCTGTGCCACGATCGGTCCTC
>JAUWNQ010000020.1 GCA_030612565.1 Candidatus Bipolaricaulota bacterium
CGCTGGTGAACCCCGCAGTGGTGAGCGCGGCGATGAATCCGGAGGCATCGGTGTTCTCCCCTCTGATCGTCGGGTCCTTATTCTCCTCGATCACGAGCGTGTTCACCGCTCCCAGCGCCCGTGCCTGAGGAGAGAGGGAGGAAAGAGCGGAGAAGACGGCGCGTTTGTGGGGGATGGTGACATTCGCCCCCCGAAAACCCAGCGCGGCCAAGCCTGCGAGGGCGGCACCTACCCGCTGCGACGGGACAGGTAGCGGCAGGTAGCGCCAGTTCATCTTAAGCGCGGTAAACGCAGCGTTGTGCATCGCTGGAGAGAGGCTGTGCTCCACCGGCCACCCGATCAGTCCCACAAGCTGCGTGCGTCCGTCAATCATAGACTGCTCCGAGCGAGCGCATCTGGGTGACGAAATCGGGGAACGAATCCGCGATGCACCCTGCCTTGCGCACAGTTACCTCTTCCTGGGCGATCAATCCGGCGATCGCCAGTGCCATTGCCAGGCGATGATCGCCGTGGCTATCCACGCTGCCGCCGGCGAGTGCGGTCGGCCCCTCGACGATGAACCCATCCTCCCAGGCCTCGATCCGCGCCCCGAGCTTGCGCAACTCCTCAACCACGGTGGCGATGCGGTCCGTCTCCTTGACCTGCAGCTCGCCCGCGTCCCGCACCACTGTCTTTCCCGCGGCCTGTGTCGCTGCCACCGCAATGACGGGAAGCTCGTCGATCATCCGCACCACCGTCTCTCCGCCGATCTCCACCCCACGTAGGGAAGCAGAGCGTACCGTGATATCTCCCACCGGCTCGTTCCCCACCAGCCGCTGATCGGATAGAGTGATCTCCGCCCCCATCTCCTGCAGCACGTCGATGATCCCGGTACGGGTGGGGTTGATCCCCACCCCAACCAGAGTCACTTCCGATCCCGGGACGAGCGTCGCCCCGACGATGGCGAACGCCGCTGCGGAGAGATCCCCGGGGATGGCGATGGAAAGAGGGGAGAGGGAGGCCGGAGGAGCGAGGAAGACGTGATCCCCAGCAGAATGGATCTCTGCCCCCATCTGAGCGAGCATCCGCTCGGTGTGATCGCGCGTCGGCGCTGGTTGGCGCACAGTGAGCGGTGCGGAGGCGTACAGCCCGGCGAGGAGGAGGGCGCTCTTCACCTGGGCGCTGGGAACGGTCAGGGATAGATTTCCACCGCTCAGTGCTTTCCCCCGGATGGAGATGGGGGCGTGGCCAGCGGTCGTTTCGATGGCTGCTCCCAAACGGCGCAGCGGCTCAGCGACCCGTTCCATCGGCCGGCGCAGCAGTTGTTCCTCGCCGGTGAGCGTGCACGAGAAATCCTGTCCCGCCAGCAGGCCGGCGAGGAGGCGCATCGTCGTCCCCGAGCGCACGCAGTTGAGGGGTTCCGTGGGCGGGCGCAACCCGTGTAGTCCCTGGCCGTACACAGTAAGAGTCGCGTGATCGTGCGCGGTGATGCGTGCCCCAAGTTCACGCACGCAGGCGAGGGTGGCCAGGCAGTCCCGGGAGGGAAGGAAGTTGGCGATGTGGCTCTCCCCATCCGCGATAGCCGCCAGAAGCAACGCGCGGTGGGAGATCGATTTATCCCCCGGAGGCCACAGCCGTCCGCGCAATGGATGGTGCGGCGTTATTTTCAAGCGTTTCACCGGTACATCTCCCGGCGCAGCGCGCGGATCGTGGCCAATGCCTCTCGTAGGTCCTCCTCCTCACCCGAAGCTATCAGTTGGGCCAACTTACGCACGTTCGCCCGGTAAGTGTTGAGTGCTTCCAGGATTTCCTCGCGGTTGGTGAGCAAGATATCGAGCATCATCGTCGCATCGCTTCCCGCGATGCGCGTCGTGTCGCGGAAACCGCCGGCGACGATCTCCCATGTCGCCGGGTCTCTGGAGGTAAGGGCATCGGCGGTGCTCACCAAGGCGCAGGCAAGGAGATAGGGAAGGTGGCTGATCGTCGCTGCCAGCCGGTCCTGCTGCTCCGGTTTAAGGATGAGCGGACGGGCGCCGATCGCTTCCACCAGCGACCTTCCAAGGGCGAGCGCACCAGGGGAGGTGCGGTTAAGCGGGGTGAGGATGAACGTGCAGCCCTGGTAGAGCGTCGGATCGGCTGCCGCGATCCCCGCCACCTCCCGCCCGCACATGGGATGGCCGCCCAGCGGCTGCACTCCTGCGGGAAGGCGTTCCATCTGGGCGACGACTTGGGCCTTGGTGCTCCCCACATCCATAAGCAAGCAACCAGGGGAGAGGAGGGGCCCGATCTGCTCAAGCTGGGCGATGATCGCCCGCACCGGTGTCGCCAAGACGACGATGTTCGCCCTGTTGACCCCTGCAGCGAGGTCCGTCGTCCCGTCGTCGATCAGGCCCTGGGAAAGCGCCTGTTCGATCGTCTCTTCCCGACGGGCCACCCCGATGATCCGCGCGCACCGTCCGTGCAGCGCACCGGCAAGGGATCCCCCCATCAGTCCCAGGCCAACGACGGCCGCGCGCGCATCCGCGAGTGGGGTCATAGCTCCCTCCCCACCGCCGCGGCGATCGGGCGCAGGTGTTCCATCAGGGCAGCGAACCGCTCCGGCTTGAGGGACTGGGCCCCATCGGACAGGGCCTCTTCGGGATGGGGATGGACCTCGATGATCAGGCCATCGGCCCCGGCAGCGATCGCTGCGCGGGAGACCGGCTCCACCAGTTCCCACTTTCCTGTCCCGTGGCTGGGGTCGACGATCACCGGCAGATGAGTGAGCTGTTTCAGCGCGGGGACGGCGTTGATGTCGATCGTGTTGCGGGTGTAGGTCTCGAAGGTGCGGATCCCGCGACCGCACAGGATGATGCGGTCGTTCCCGTGGGAGAGGATATACTCTGCCGCCATCAACAGCTCCTCGATGGTGGACATCATCCCCCGCTTGAGGAGGACCGGCCGCTGCGACTCCCCCACGGCGTGGAGAAGCGCGAAGTTCTGCATGTTGCGCGCCCCGATCTGGAGGATATCGGCATAGGTGCTCACCAGGGGGACCAGTTCCGGATCCATCACCTCGGTGACGACCGGGAGGCCGACCTCGGCGCGCACCTGGCCCAGGATGCGCAGCCCTTCCACTCCCAATCCCTGGAAGCTGTATGGGGAAGTGCGCGGTTTGAACGCCCCTCCTCGTAGGATCGCCCCTCCCGCCTCCTTTACTGCCCGTGCCACCTCCAGCATCTGTTCCTTGCTCTCCACCGCACACGGCCCGGCCATCACCACCAACTTGCGGCCGCCGATGACCAACCCGTTGATCGACACCAGCGTGTCTTGGGGATGGAACTCCCTGCTGGCGCGTTTGAACGGCTTCAAGATGGGGACCGCTCTCTCCACCCCGTCCATCTGTTCCAGCTTGGCGCGATCGACCGGGCGGCCGTTGCCGATGATTCCGATGATCGTCCTCTCCTCCACCCGCGATAGGTGGGCCTGACATCCCATCTGTTCGATGCGGGCGGTGACGTTCGCCACCTGGGCCGTGGTTGCGTTTCGCTTCATCACAATCATCATCGGAATCCCTCCTGATCCATCGATCTATCTGCTGTTCTCCCTCGCTGTTCGACCGGCGTTGTCGCTGCTGGGTAGGAGCCGAGGAGCTTGACGAACGAGGAGCGGTGCAGCAGCCCAAGGATCGCTGCCTCGCACTCCGGGTCCTTGTAATGGCCGACAAAATCCAGGTAGAACAGGTACTGCCATGGTCGATTGAGGCGGGGGCGCGACTCGAGCTTGGCGAGGTTGATCCCCCGGCGGCTCAGCTCCCCGATGCATGTGTACAGGGCTCCTGGTTGATGGGGGGTGGTGAACACGAGCGAGGTCTTGGAGCGCTGGGCACGGGGTGGTTCCTCCAATGACAGGACGAAGAACCGGGTGTAGTTGAACGGGAAGTCCTCGATGTTGCGCGCAAGGATCTCCAACCCGTATAGCTTCGCTGATAACTGGCTGGCGATGACTGCCATCCCCTTCTCCGGGGATGCTGCCAGGTCGCGAGCGCTCGCTGCGGTGTCGATCGTCGTCTGCAGGATGAGACCCTGATTAATGAGGTAGCGCTGACACTGAGCCAACGCCTGTGGGTGCGAGCGCACTGTCTTTACCTCGGAAAGAGTTGTCCCGAGAGGGGCGAGCAACATGTGCTCGACGCGCAGGATCACCTCCCCGTAGATCCGCAGATCGTGTTCCATCAACAGTTCGTACGATTGGTTCACCGTTCCGGCGATGGAATTCTCCATGGGGAGCATCGCGTACTCTGCCTCTCCTTCCTCCACAGCGGTGAACATCTCCGCGAAGCTGGCGCTGGGGACGCTCGTCACTTGTGGACCGAAGAACTGCTGAATCGCTTCCTCGGAGTAGGCACCGGCGATCCCTTGGAACATCACCTTAGTCATCGTCTTCTCCTTCCAACAGGTCGGGACGCAGGCTGCGCGCCTCGCCGAGGTAGACGTGATGCACCTGACATACCCGTTGTTCGCTGTTCCACAGGATGAGCACGCGCACACAGCGGGGCAGTCCACCGGCAACGGACATCTCCTCCATGCACATGAGCGGCGTATCCACCCACCCCAACGCGCGCGCGGCGTGGGCCGGGTAGGCGGCGTCTAGGTCGGGAGTTGCGGTAAAGATCGCGCTTGCCACGTCGTCGATCGAGAGGTCGTTCTTGGCGACGATTTCCTCCAGCAACTCGCGGGTAGCAGCGATGATCGCGTCCTGGGTGTTGTCGGAAACGCTTGTTGCTCCACGAATTCCCAAACATCTCATCCTAATGATCCTCCTTTTCTGTACACAGCCATCTTTGTTCCAAAAAAAAGGACCACAGGCAATGCCTGTAGTCGTCATACCGGCTCTCCTGGAATTCGCTACCTAAAAATTAGGTGCGCACAGGAAAGCCAGTCTTAAAGTAGTAATACCAATAGAAGCTGAGGGAGCGCTCGGCGTACTCTCTAATAATGCTACCCCTTGCCTCTATCATAGCGCTCTTACTATAGGATGTTCTCCCTCACTTGTCAAGCGCCGCGGCGAGGCGAACGACAGGGACGCGGTAAGGGCTGCAACTTACGTAGTGGAAGTGGAGCCCGACCTTGTGGCAGAAGTGGATCGAATTCGGTTCACCGCCGTGCTCGCCACCACAATCTCGCGAGCGAGCCCCACAAAGGAGAAGAGCAGAACACCTGCAAGCACCAACAGCATGACCATTCTTGGGAGTTGCGATTTGTTCCTTGTTAGGGATCTCATTTAAACCTCCTTATACTCTCTAACAGCCGTTCGCCTCCTTACTTCCCGGCCAATCGGGGCAGTAGTCCTCGTCGTCTGGCACGCCGTCGCCGTCGCGGTCGGAGCCTCCACTGTTGCTAGGTACGGCGTCGCCATCACCCAATCGATGGAATCCGTCGCCGACGATCTCTTCATAGTCCGACCCCAACGTGACATCACTGAAACGGATGAGGATGGGATAGTCCTTGACGAGCAGGTCGCGGATGATCGTGTTCTCCCCGTCAACCTCGAAGACGAGCCCCTGTTCAAAGCCGTGTAGAACATCGATCCCGGTGACTCTCCCCGCCGTCAGACCAGGAAACGTGATCGTCCCCGGGACGCCGGGGTCCTCGTCCCGAGCGACGCCATCGGTCCATACGGCCAGCATTCGGTCGCCATTCGGATAGCGGAAGGCGCAATAGGCAACGGGCCCGTCGTAGTCGATGTCGATTTCTACAGGCATGTCAATCGATTCATTGCCAGACAAGGCCGTACAAAGGTTCTGAATTGTGCCGTAGATCAGCGGCTTCTGGTTCAGGAGGATGACCGACGTGGAGTCGAGTAGTCCCAGATGCGTGACAATCCCTCTCGCGAAGCACTTCGCGCATTGGATCTCGCTGTATCTGTTTGGCCATTCCTGGTACGGATTGCTCTGATCTGGAGTCAGCCAGTTGAGTTCGTCCCCTACGAATTCGCCATCGAAGCCATGGTCTGTGGCGACGTGTTTGATCTCACGTACAAGTGATGCGTAGTCGTAGTAGTACTCGCGATGGTAGTCGTATGCGGGCGAGGTGCCGTACATCGGATGCCAGGAGATGACGTCAACCAAAGGCATGAGGTCCTTCGAGCGAAGGATCTCGAAGAGGTACTCCTGCACATCACGGTGCGCGAGGAACGCTACACCGCCCATGATGATCTTGGCCCCGGCGTCTTCTTGTCGGATCACGGAGACGGCTCTACGTGCAAGTTCGATGTAGGTGTCGACTTCTATCCACATGATCGAATCCCTATTCGTCGGTTCGTTCCATAGCTCGTAGTAGTCGACACGGCCTCGGAAGTGGCGGACGATGAACTGCACGTAGTCCAAGTACCGCTGAACTTCTTGTTCCGTCTGGAACCGAGGATAGGAGACGGTCCCCCCTGCCGATGCGTAGTCCTTGTCCCAGAAAGTCAGATTGAACGTTACGGAGATCCCATGGGCGACGAGTTCGGAAACAAAGGTGTCATGATGCGGATCAACTACAAACTCAGATACTTCCCAATCGATCTTAGGCGGATCCAGATTGCTGATTGAGAGCCGGACCCGCGTGACACCGAGATCCAGGATGTGTGCTGCATCCAGGACAGCGAAGTCTGGGAACATCTCCGGCTCGTACTCGGGATGCAGAAGGGCGCAAGTGAATACAGCTATCCGGTTGTCCGAGAGCTCGCTGGACGTGGCGGTTTCGTAGCGGCGCGGCTTGGAGACGCTTTGCTCCTGGAGGGAGACGAGAGCGGAGAGCCTATCGGATTGAGGACTTGTGTTCCCCGTCGTATCAGTTGCTGTGGCTATCACGGTCTCTCCGTGCAGGCCGTCGCCTTTGTCGACAAAGAACAGGCCCGAAGCATCGGCAATGGCCGATCCTTCAAATGCGCTCATTCCGCTCTCGGAGAACGAGTAGATCTCGATGGTGCAGTCTGCGCATCCCGATCCTTCAACAGTCCCCGCTATGGGGTCGACAGTACTGAGGAATGGAGCGGCAAGGCCAGCGTTTGCACCGTCTCGTAGCGCGATGGCGTTGTACTCGTCTCTCAGGAACACATTCTGCGTGATCCTATTCTGCAGTGCCCGAGGCCCTTGAATATCTATGCCAACGGAGTTGAAGGCGATCATGTTGTTGGGGCCAACAGTTGTTCTGCTTACGCCATCCTCGATGCTTATTCCGAATACGTGATTCCCAAGATTCTCGTGCATGCGAATGTCGGTTCCGACGATGTTCCCTGTGATGACGTTTTCGGTTCCACCACTGCACAAGTTGATCCCGATTCCATTGCTTGACAAGAGATTGCCTTGCCCAATCGGTCCCGCTCCGATGTCGCGGGATCCACCGATGTGGGTGCGGCTGGCACCACAGGCAGTGATGCCCGAGCCGGTGAAGCTCCTGATCCAGAGTCCCATTACGACGCAGTCGTCCGTGTAGATCTGCAGGCCGTTGTTCCAATCCCCAGGGACGTTCTCACCATCGATTACAACCCCTGCGTTGCTCGCATCGATCGTAATGCGGCTTTGTGGCCGCTCAATGGGCGGTAACTCGCTCCGAGGATAGATCGTTGCCGGATCGTCCGGTGGGAAGACCCCAGGATCGAACGTTATTACATCGCCTGAGCGAGCCGCCTGCAGGGCCCAGCGAAGGGTCCCCGTGCCGCTGTCTGCCACGCTGGTGACGACGATCTCTCTCGCGCTTCCGGCCTTCGCGAAGACGACCGCCAGCAGGAGGACGGCTACAAATAACCCAACCGACATTTGGCTCTTGTACTTTCTTCTGTGCATCATCTGTGTTCCTCCGCTTCTGGCTTTCTTTCGATCAGCATCCGTTCGCCTCCTTACTTCCCGGCCAATCGGGGCAGTAGTCCTC
>JAUWNQ010000132.1 GCA_030612565.1 Candidatus Bipolaricaulota bacterium
GACGCGGTTGTTGAGAATGGCGATGCCCCGATCGAGCGTATCTCTCTTCTGACCCTCATCCATCCCTTCTACATCCTGTGCCTCAAGGACCATCCTAACCCCACCCTGCAGATCGAGACCGAGGTTCACAACGTCCTTCAACGGCCAGAACGGGTAGAGAAGAGCGAGCGCGCCGAGGGCAACGAGGAGGACTGTTCCAAACCGAAGCCAGTCATTTCTTGTCATGTTACTGTGTGCCATTCTCTCAAAGACCCCCTTCGCGATTACTTGGCTCGCTTGCTCACGATGCTGCTCTTGGCGAGACGAATCTTCCCGCCATCTTCGAGCGTTATAACAATGGAAGTATCGCCAATCGAATCGATCTCTCCGTAGATTCCGCCGGCAGTAACTATGTTGTCTCCCCGCTTAAGCCCTGTCACGAGCTCGTTGTGCTTTGTCTGACGCTTGCGCTGCGGGCGGATCAACATGAAGTAGAAGACCGCCCCAAAGACCGCGAGAATAACGACGAGCGAGATGACCGAGCTCCCCGCAGCTGGTGCTGCCTCCTGACCGAACGCCGCCACCCCGAGGAGGAGGACCAGTAACCCCGTGATGAAAAGAACCATTCTACTCATACTATCACTCCTTGAAAAGCTTGCTCGCATGCCAATGGCGGTAAACCCCTAATCCCAAAAAGGCAACGCCCACCATACCGAAAACGACGATCAGCTTAATCTCGTCTCTTCCTTGTAATCCCCTTCCTAAAGCGATTACACGCTCTAGAAGGATAAAAAGAGCGGCCCAAATTATACAGTAAGGGTCGCCAAAATCGACATCCGCGTCCGTTCCCAGTCTCCCGCCCACCCAGCGACCAAGTCGTAGAGAACGCTCACCACAGGGAGGATCATCCACAGGAGCACGATATAGGTCTTCGTCTCCGGAAGAAGGGAGAGGGCGAAGAGGAGGAGGAGGTGTCCTGGGAAGAGGGGGAGGAGGTTCGCGACCGCGTGGCTCTCCTGTGGCTCGCGGCGCGCACGGAGGGCGAGATACGCCAAGAAGAGGAGACTCTCTACGGCAACCCCTGCCTGGAGCGGCGGGGAGAGATGGCCGACCGCAAGGATGATCCCCAGAAGCGCGAGGAGGAGAGGGTAGGACCAGCTTGGAATGGAGGATGCTCTTGTCTTCATCAGATCTCCGGAAGGAGCATTTTCGCCAACGCGAACAAGAACGCAAACCCGAGTACATCGGTGACCGTGGTTAGGAAGATCCCCGAGGCGATCGCCGGATCCTTTCCCATTTTGCGCAATCCGAATGGGATCGCCACGCCGCTGACACCTGCTGCCACCATGTTAAAGAGCATAGCTAGGCAGGCCGCCAACCCTAGCTGGATCTCCCCTTTCCATACGTAGGTTATGATCCCAACGGTCATCCCGATGAGAAGGCCGTTCACCAGTCCAAGGATGGCCTCCTTTCCGAGAAGGCGTAGTCCTTCCTGCGTATCTAGGTCTCCCAACGCCATCCCGCGCGTGATGATCGTTACTGTTTGCATCCCAGCGCTCCCTCCTTGCCCTGCGATCACTCCCATGAGGATCGCCAACGCCGCCACTTTGGCGATCATTCCCTCGAATATCCCTACGACCACGGCGGCGAGGAGGGCTGTCGCAAGGCGCACGTACAGCCATGGCAGACGCATCCGTAACGAGGCAAGCCACGTGGTGTCGACCCCCTCTTTCATTGGGACACTCGCCATTCCGTAGATATCCTCGGTCGCCTCGTCGCGCATCACGTCGATCACATCGTCGATCGTGATGATCCCCAGGAGCTTCTGTTGTTGATCAACTACGGGAAGAGCGTAGTAGTTGTACTTGTCGAACAGGTGGGCCACATCTTCCGCGTCCGTCTCGACCGGGACACTGATCGCATCTGACTGCAGGAGGGCGGCGAGGCGCGTCCGCGGTTGTGCGAGCGCCATATCGCGTAGCGACAGCACCCCCTGTAGGCGTCCCTCATCATCGACCGCGTAGGCGTAGTAGATGGTCTCCGCCTCCTCCGCGCGCTGGCGGAGAAGGTTGATCCCCTCCTGGACAGACATATCGATCGACAGGGCGATCACCTCCGGCGACATAAGTCCGCCGGCCGTGTCCGGAGGATAGGCGAGGAGGTCGGAGAGAACCTTGGCCTCTTTTCGTTCGAGGTGCGAGAGGATCTCCCGCTGTTCGCTCCCTGAGAGCTCCTCGAGGAGGTCGACGGCGTCGTCGGGATCCATGCGGGAGAGGATCTTGATCGCTTCTTTGGGGTCGAGTTCGGAGAGGAGTTCGGCCGATTCCTCCGGCTCCATCTCCCCTAACGGCTCAGCAGCGGCCTGCCGCAAGTAGAGGCGATGCAGGAGGTCAGTCGCCTGAACATCGGAAAGACTGGAAAGCACCTCAGCGATATCGGCTGGGTGCTTCAAGAGCAACTCTCGCAGGACTACCTTCTTCTCCTCCACTGCACCACCTCCGACAGATTGTACTATTGAGCCTGTTGCGTAAACCTTGTCTACTGCTCGTCTTTAATCTCGAACCCTGGTTTCAAGCATTTTACCGTCTCGGGGGGTGTAGTATGTGGAGAAGGATTTACTACACCCCCCAGGGGCACTGAGGAATTGAGGGATCGGAAGATTGAATGATCGGGAGATTCAATTACTCAATCACTCACTCTCTTAATCACTCAACCCTGCCCCCCATCTCTGCGTGCTTGGGGGGTGTAGTAGCCGATTTGGAATTTACTACACCCCCCGAGCGTTCTCGGCGGTGAAAGCTTCTGTTCGGCCTCCGGCCTTGCTCCGCAACCCGCAAGAAGAAGAGGTTTGGAGACAGCCTCTATTATACTCCCTATTGACGGACGTGCCCCGTGGATGGAGGAAGGATTCGCTAGATAGAGAGATCAAATTCAGGCTCTTTATCGTTTCGAGTGGGTAGCGACTTCTAGGCTCTTCGTCGTTTCGAGTGGGTAGACGGAAGCTTTAGATCCTGCTCGTCTTGAGTTTTGTCTCTGCGTCGTGCAAAGGTGTTTAGGTGAGCATGTCTTCCGCTACTTTAAATTCCCTCTCCCTGTTGTGGGAGAGGGT
>JAUWNQ010000075.1 GCA_030612565.1 Candidatus Bipolaricaulota bacterium
ATTTCGGTTCGCACGAGACGAATGCCAAAGAGAATTCACCGCCGAGAACGCGGAGCACGCAGAGAGTGGAAAAGGCTACTTAATGCTTCATCTCAGCGATCTTTGCGCCCTCTGCGGTAAAATGCTTGAAACTAGAAGCCAAGCTTGAAGGCAAGCAGTATAACAGGTTTACGCAACAGGCCCGATTGAACAGGCGATCTCCTTGGCGAGGTCGGTGTGAGTGGCTAAAATAAGCTGCTGCCCATAGAGAAGGAGGAGAGGCATGGCAAAGAGAGTTCGTGGAATCATTATTGGCATGGTCTTCACTGTGGTATTCGCGATTCCTGGCTGCATCGGGGTCGATCCGATCGACGTTTCCGGAGGTTGGACGGGCTTCATGACGTGGGCGGAAGGGGATCCGAATGCGGGGTTTACGACTCCGATCACGTTGGATCTCGCTCAAGAAGGGCAGACTGTCAGTGGAGAGATTGGTCTGATGGGGCCGGGATCTAATCCGTTTGCCCTCTCGATCACGAGTGGGAACGTACGCGGACACTCCGTCTCGATCGAGGCCATAGGGACGCTCGACCTGATCCCTCAACCGGCTAACATCACTATCAGCCTCACGGGCGACAGCGACGGGGAGAGGATGTCCGGATCGGGAACTCAGACGATCGATGGGGTTCCACACCCCTTCACCTGGGAGGTCATGCTCACCTCTCCCCCAATCGAGCCTTCCTAAAGAAACGCAACAGGATATTCGTGACTCAAGGAACGATCTTCGATATCAAGCGCTACGCGATCCACGATGGCCCTGGGATTCGCACGACTATTTTTTTCAAGGGGTGTCCGCTTACGTGTGTGTGGTGTCACAACTCCGAGAGCCACGTGTTAAAACCGGAGATCCTCTATTGGGAAGAGCGTTGCATCCAATGCGGAGCGTGCGTTGAGGCCTGCCCCGAAGAAGCGCTCACTTGGAAAGATGGAGGCCTTGACACGGATAGGTCCCGCTGCAACGGGTGTGGAACGTGTGTGAGCGTTTGTCCTGCTGGCGCGCGCGAGCTCGCAGGCCGCACGGTCACGGTGGACAATGTCATGCACGAGGTCAAGAAGGATACGCTATTCTACGAGGAATCAGGAGGAGGGATCACCCTCTCCGGCGGGGAGCCGCTCGCGCAGCCCGAGTTCTGTCTCGCCCTGTTGCAACGCTGTCGTAGCCTCGGTATCAAGACGGCGCTCGATACCTCAGGCTACGCGCCCGAAGAGACTCTCCTCGCTATAGCGGAGTTCGTCGACCTCTTCCTCTACGACCTCAAGAGCATGGACGAGAAGCGTCACCGCGCCTACACCGGGGTCTCCAACACCGAGATCCTGCGCAACCTAAAGCGACTCGATAAGCTGGGAAAGCGGATTTGGATCCGGTTTCCACTGATCCCGGAGATCAACGACGATCTCGATCACGTCACCCAGTTGGGTAAATTCATTGCCACTCTATCGTCGGTCGAGGCGATCCACGTCTTGCCTTATCACCGTGGGGGAGCGGCGAAGCGCAGCCGTCTGGGATGGACCGATCCCCCCTCGTCTCTCACGCCCCCCACGGGTAAGATGACAGACGCGGTCCTCGCGAGGTTGCGGGAGATCGTTCGGATACCGGTGCGATTGGGAGGGTGATGCGATGAACGAACGCGTCAGCCGATTATGGAAAGAGAGCGTAGAGACGAAACCGTATGTGAGTGCCGAGCGTGCTCTTCTCCTTACGGAGTTCTACGGAAACGATGCGGAGCCCGGATCTTCCACCCCAGTGAAGCGTGCATTGGCGTTCAAGTACCTCCTGGAGAACCAGACGATATGCATCAACCCGGAAGAACTAATCGTCGGCGAACGGGGTCCCGCTACCAAGGCGACGCCAACCTACCCCGAACTCTGCTGCCACAGCCTCGCGGATCTGGAGACACTCAACTCCCGCGAGAAGACCCCGTTTCGCGTGAGCGCGGAGGTGAAGAGGGTCTATAGGGAGATGATCATCCCTTTCTGGCAAGGGAGGAGCATGCGAGAGAAGGTCTTCGGAGTGATGTCCGCGGAGTGGCACGCGGCATTCGAGGCCGGTCTGTTCACGGAGTTCATGGAACAGCGCTCACCGGGACACGCGATTCTCGATGACAAGATATATCACCACGGTCTGCTCGACTTCAAAGAGCGGGTTCAAACGGCGCGTGTGACCCTTGATCGGAACACTCTCCATAACAAGGATAAGGATCAGGAACTTCAGGCGATGGAGATCGCCTGTGATGCGCTGATCCTCTTTGCCGAGCGGCACGCGGAGAGGGCGCGCGATCTCGCCGCACAGGAGGCCGACCCGAGACGCAAAGCAGAGTTGAACCAGATTGCCGAAATCTGCTCCCGGGTCCCGGCGCACGCCCCGCAGACCTTTTGGGAGGCGCTCCAGATTTACTGGTTCGTCCACCTTGGGGTAATCATCGAGTGTAACGAGTGGGACTCGTTCAATCCCGGTCGCCTCGATCAACACCTTATTCCTTTCTATGAAGAGGACATCACCGCAGGAAGGCTCACCCCAGAAACGGCGAAGGAACTCCTGGAGTGCCTGTGGATCAAGTTCAGCAATCAGCCAGCCCCGCCGAAGGTGGGTGTGACCGAGGAGCAGAGTTCCACGTATAACGACTTTGTCCTGATCAACGTCGGCGGACTCACCACTCATGGGGCCGATGCGGTGAACGAGCTCTCCTACCTCATCCTGGATGTGATCGAGGAGATGCGTCTCCCGTATACAGGGACGTGCATTCAGCTGAGCAAGAAAAACTCCGATCGCTTCCTCAAGCAGGCCCTGAAGATCGCGAAGACCGGGCTCGGTCAACCGTCGATCTTCAACACCGACGCCATTGTGCAGGAACTCCTGCGAACGGGGAAGTCGCTCGAGGATGCCCGCGACGGCGGCCCGAGCGGGTGCGTGACGATCAGCGCTTTCGGGAAGGAGAGCTGCACCCTCACCGGGTACATGAACTGGCCGAAGATCCTCGAGATCACGCTGCATAACGGGATCGATCCCTTGACCGGAAATTGCATCGGGTTGAGGACCGGGGATCCGCGGCGATTCCCGGACTTCGATCGGCTCTTCCAGGCCTACACCGAGCAGCTGCGCTACTTCGTCGATCTAAAGATTAAAGGGAACAATTCCATCGAGCGTCTCTTCGCGGCGCAGATGCCGGTCCCGTTCCTCTCCCTACTGATCGATGATTGCATCGAGGAAGGGACGGACTACAACGCCGGCGGGGCGCGCTATCCGACGACGTACATCCAGGGGGTAGGATTGGGGACGACGACTGATGCCCTCGCCGCGATCAAGACGCACGTCTTTGATGAGGCGACCCTCTCGCTGGAAGACCTGCTCGACGCACTCTCCCGGAACTTCGAGGGGGACGATTTGCTGCGAAGGCGTCTTGTCCACGACTCCCCAACATTCGGGAACGACGACGATCGAGCGGACACAATCGCCACGGCCCTTGTCGAGGTGTATCTCTCTTCGATCGACGGTCGGCCGAACGCGAACGGCGGCTCCTATAGGGTGAACCTCCTCCCGACCACGGTCCACGTTTACTTCGGGAAGGTAGTGGGGGCGACCCCAAACGGGCGGTTCGCCGGGGAGCCTCTCTCCGATGGGATCTCTCCGAGTCAAGGAGCGGACATCAACGGACCGACCGCGGTGATCAAGTCAGCGGGGAAGATCGATCATGTGCGCACCGGCGGGACACTCCTGAATCAGAAGTTCCTCCCCAAGCTCCTTTCAGATGAAGGTGGGATCGCGAAGCTCGCCGCCCTGGTACGGACATATTTCCGTTACGACGGGCACCATATCCAGTTCAACGTTGTCGATGCAAAGACCCTGCGAGATGCGCAAGCCCACCCAGAGGAACACCGCGGCCTGATCGTCCGTGTCGCCGGATACAGCGACTACTTCTGCAACCTCGGCATCGATCTGCAGGAAGAAGTAATCGCACGCACCGCACACGGCGACCTATAGATCCCTGCAAGAGAACCCGGTAAAATAGGGACTCAATTCAATCACAGAGGGAGAGAGCATGGTCAGAGTGAGATTTGCCCCCAGCCCGACCGGGTACCTTCACGTGGGTGGCGCGCGCACGGCACTCTTCAATTGGCTGTACGCGCGGCATCACAACGGGACGTTCATCCTACGGATCGAGGATACCGACCAGGAGCGGGCGACCGAGGAGTCGATCGAGCAGATCATCGAGGCGATGAACTGGTTGGGTCGCGATTGGGATGAGTACTACCGCCAGACCGAACG
>JAUWNQ010000034.1 GCA_030612565.1 Candidatus Bipolaricaulota bacterium
ATAACATCAACCTCGCCACCTCCGATCTTGCAGTGGCGAAAGAGATTGCTTCCGCGGTCCGCGCGTCGAGCGGGGGGGTGCGCTACGGCAAGGCCCACGGCTTTACACGAGCCCCGAAAGGGATCGTACAGGTATCGATGAACCTGACGAACTTCAAGAAGACCCCTATCTTACGGGTCTTCGACCTCGTGAAACGCGAGGCAGAGCGCCGCGGGGTGTTGGTCGCGGGGAGCGAAATCGTGGGAACGCTCCCTAGGGAAGCCCTCTATGACGTGGCATCTGCAGCGCTGCAGATCGAGGGGTTCTCCTCGCAACTCGTGCTAGAGGAGCGAATCGAGAACGTACTGCGTTGAAGATCGCTGGACGAGAGGTCGAAAGCGCTGCAGTTCTTGGCTACGCCCGCACTGGTAAGGCGACGACGCAGTTCCTCCTCAATCGCGGTGTCCGCCCGTTTGTGAGCGACTCCGGGCCGTTCTCAAAGGAAGACCGCGCCGAGCTTGAAGCGCAAGGTGTTCAATACGAAGAAGGTGGACATACCGAGGCAATCCTTACAGGTTCCGATCTCATCGTCCTGAGTCCAGGGGTGAGGCCGAACCTGCCTCTCCTCGTCGAGGCGCGAAAGCGCGGGATCACGATCCTCTCCGAACTCGATCTCGCTGCGGAGGCCTGTCGCTCCACTCCTAGTATCGCAATCAGCGGAACGAACGGGAAGAGTACGACCGTGCGCCTCACAGAAGCGCTCCTGCGCATGTCCGGGAAGAAGGTTCTTGTCGCGGGGAACATTGGAATTCCGTGCATCTCCATCGTCGATCAGGTTGTGGACACTGATGTGGTCGTCCTCGAGGTCTCAAGCTTCCAACTCGAACAGAGCGAGTCCTTTCACCCACGGGTCGCGGTCTTCCTGAACATAACCCCGGATCACCTCGACCGTCATAAGACGATCGCCGCCTACACCGCGGCGAAAGGACGCCTCTTCCAGCGTCAGACGCGCGAGGATACCGCAATCCTTCCCAGCAACCTTATTGCAACCTTCCCGGAGATCAGGGCGCGAAAGGTCCTCTTCGACCGGGTTGATCTTCCGCCCTCTCCTTTTCTTGCCGATCTCTCACCGCACAACCAAGAGAACCTGAAGGCGGCTGTCGCGGCCTGTCGCGCCCTCCTCCCCAATTTCGAAATTGATTCAATCCGGTTCGATGATCTTAAGGAGGCGCTCGCTCTTCCGTACCGCCTGCAAGAGGAGGGAGAAGTGAACGGGATCAGAGTGATCAACGACTCCAAGTCGACTAACGCCGCCTCCACCCTAGTCGCCCTGCAGAGCGTGGGTAGGCCGGTCATCCTCCTCCTTGGGGGGAGGCACAAGGGGGCCGGGTACGAACCGCTCGCGGCCGCCATCTTGGAGCGACCGGTGCGGAAGGTCATCCTCTACGGGGAAGCGGCTCCTTATCTGCATGAGATAATGAAGAGAGCGGGGTGCGCCTCGATCGCACTCGCGAGCGACCTTCCCAACGCCGTCGACATCGCGTTTCATAGCGCGCGCAGCGAGGACGTTCTCCTCTTTTCGCCGGCCTGTTCGAGCTACGATCAGTATTCGAACTACATCGAGCGCGGCAAGGATTTCACCCGCCTCATTCAAAGGTACCGGCTCTAGCCCCGACCAGTAAATAAGATATTCATCACTTCTTATTTAGTGACATCTGTACGGTCTTCGGGGAGCGAATTCTATCCCTCGCCGCGACACCTTTCCTTTCGAACACAGGACAACTGCCGTATTGATAGGAGGCAGCGAGTGCGTGGGCGTAAAGAGGGCGATGGAGGCGTTACGTGGAGAGACGAGTCGATCGGGGGACCGTAGTCACTACCGCACTTCTACTCCTTTATGGCCTGGTGATGGTCTACAGTGCCAGCTCTCCGTTCTCCCTCCGCCACTTCGGAAGCGGCAGTTATCTCTTCCTCAAGCAGCTGATCTCGGCCGGAATAGGGGTGGGCCTTCTCGTCCTCCTCTCCCACCTTGACTACCACCGCCTGCGCCAGATCGATGATATTCTCCTCATCGGAGCGTTCCTCCTGACCGCGTTGACCGTGCTCCCCTTACGGATCAGCGACGGGAGGTGGCTACACCTGGCAGGATTTACCGTACAACCGACCGAACTGCTGAAGTTCGCGCTGATCGTCTACCTGGCGGCGACCATAGAACGGAAGATGGAGCGCATTCGATCGTTCTCCGAGGGGGTTCTTCCGTTCGTCGTCGTCCTGCTCATCCTGGCGGCGGTGGTGATGAACCAACCGGACCTAGGGATGATCCTTGTCTTTAGCTCCCTGACCGCGGTGATGCTCTTCCTGGGAGGAGCGAGGATCATTCACCTTGCCCTCGTCACCCTGTCGAGCCTTCCATTCGTCTACCTGGCGATCCTCATCGCGCCTTACCGCCTCGCCCGTCTGGTCTCCTTCTTCCATCCCCAGGCCTACAGCACCTCTTCGGGATATCAGATCATCCAATCTCTCGTGGCAATCGGGTCGGGAGGGATCTTCGGACGCGGGTTGGGAGCGTCACGTGCCAAGCTCTTCTACCTTCCACAGTCACACAACGATTTCATCTTCGCGATCACCGCCGAGGAACTGGGGTTGATCGGAGCGTCCATCCTGATCGGTCTCTTCGCCCTCTTCGCCTGGCGTGCATTCGCCGTGGCGAGCCGGGCCCCGGATCCGTTCGGGCGGCTTTTGGCGCTGGGAATCGGATTTAGCATCTCCTTCCAAGTGCTCCTCAACATGGGGGTGGCAGTCGGACTCCTCCCGGTAACCGGATTGACCCTCCCGTTCATCAGTAACGGCGGGTCTTCGCTCCTCATTACGCTTTCCATGGTTGGCGTTCTGCTCAATATCTCGAAACAAGGAGTATCATGATGCGTGTTCTGATCGCTGGTGGAGGAACAGGAGGGCATTTCTACCCCGCTTTAGCCGTGATGGAGGAGCTCTCGCAGGGGGAACCGGGGGCGAGGCTCGCCTACATCGGGACACGCCATGGGATCGAGGGGCGCATCCTCCCCTCCTACCCCTGGATTCGCTTCTTCCCGATCCACGCCCGCGGGCTCGAACGCGGAAACCTTTGGCAGAATCTATACGCGATCGTCCTCCTCTTCTTGGCCTTCTTGGAGACGTTCATCGCGATCGTGCGCTTCCGCCCGCAGATCATAATCGGGATGGGAGGATACGCCTCTTTCCCGGCTGTCCTCCTCGGTTCTCTGCTGGGGAGGGTCATTCCGATACGAACGGTCATCCACGAACAGAACGCGATCGCAGGCCTGACAAACCGGCTCCTCGCCCCGTTCGTCGATAAGGTCCTCGTTTCCTATCCCCAATCGAAGGCGAGTTTCCCCCGTGCCCGGCGCATCGCGGTTACCGGGAACCCGATCCGAAAGGAATTTCTCCTCGCCAAACGGACTGCGGAAGCCTATCAACGATTTGACCTCGATCCGGACAAGCAGACAGTTCTTGTCTTCGGCGGCTCGCACGGAGCAACGGCGCTCACGACCGCAATCATTCAAGCAAAGGGGTCGATCGCCAAGAGCGAGAGGCTGCAAGTCCTTCTCGTCACCGGGAAGAGCGGGGAGGAACGCGTGATCAGGGAGGAATTCAACCGCGCCGGGGTGCACAACATCGTTGTTCGCCAGTACATCGAGAGGATGGGCGAGGCATTCGCCGTGGCCGACCTGGTCGTCTCTCGTGCTGGTGCCACAACGCTCGCGGAGATCACATCATGTGGGAAGCCGGCCCTCCTCGTCCCGTGGGGTGGGGCTGCTGACGGGCACCAGTGGGAGAACGCACGCATCCTTAGAGAGGAAAAGGCCTGTACATTGGTGAATGAAGCGGACATTCTAAAGCACGGATTGGTGGAACTGATCTGCCGGATGGTAGGGGACCGCGAGGGTCTCACCCAGATGGCGCACAATTCCATGCGCATGGGAAAACGCCAGGCAACCACGTTGATCCTGGGAGAGATCATGACGCTTGCTAAGGGGGCACGGACGTGATTAACGCGGGAAAGAGGTACCACTTTATCGGAATCGGCGGATCAGGGATGAGCAGCCTCGCCACGGTGATGCTCGCCGGCGGGAGCAAGATCTTCGGGTCGGACTTGCGTGAAAACGCGGAGACCTTACGCCTCCGTCGGGAAGGGGCGACGATCCACCTCGGACACGATGAGCGCTTTCTCGACGAGGAAGGGGTCGATGAGGTTATCGTCTCCTCGGCGATTGGAACGGAGAACGTGGAACTCCAGGCTGCAATGAGGAACAAGCTCCCTGTCGTACGCCGTCTGCACGCGCTGGCAACTCTCCTTCACGGGTATACGAATATCGGGATTGCAGGGACGCACGGAAAGACGACGACCACAGCGATGGTCGCCACGATCCTGCGCCAGGCGGGGAAGGATCCGAGTTACCTGATCGGGGCCCACTGCGCCGGACTAGGCGGTAACGCGCACCTCGGCAATGGAGATCTCTTCGTCACCGAGGTCGATGAAAGCGATGGCCTCTTCCTTGCGCTTCACCCTACGATCGGCGTCCTCAACAACATCGGTCGCGACCACCTGGACACCTACAGAAGCCTCGATCGGATCGTTCAGAGCTTTACCCAGTACATCCGTCAATCAAAGAGGGCCGTACTGGCGATCGACGACGAAAACGTGCGGGTGCTGGCAGAATCGTTCCCTGACGCTCTGACCGTTGGGCTCTCTCCACTCGCCGATCTGCAGGCGAGGGAGATCCGACACCATCACTTCCATACCACCTTCGAGCTCGTCTATCAGGGGGAAGAGATCGGACCGGTCTTCCTCCCTGCTCCCGGGGATCACAACGTGAGAAATGCCCTCTGCGCGATCGGAGCCGCCTTCCTTGCAGGGGTTTCTCTTGCAGAGGCCGCATCGGCCCTGGACTCGTTTCTCCTCCCGCAACGGCGGTTCCAGCTTCTGGAGGAGAACGGGGTTACCGTGGTCGATGATTACGCCCACCTCCCGGAGGAGATCGAAGCGACCCTGCAGGCAATTCGTTCTGGTTGGGAGAAGCGGCGGGTCGTCGCGATCTTTCAACCCCACCGCTACAGCCGCACCCAGGCGATCGGCGATGAGTTTGGCAAGGCATTCCAGCTCGCAGATACGGTTGTCGTGACCCCGATCTACCCTGCCTACGAGCAGCCGATCCCCGGCGTCTCATCGCAAGGGATCGTCCGAGCGATCACCCGCTCAACCGGGGCGCAGCCCTATCTCATACACGATAAAGAGAAGGTGGTCTCCTTCCTCAAGAGGTATATCGAGCCGGGAGACTTTATCATCAGCTTCGGAGCCGGGGACATCTGGACAGTCACTGAGGAGCTATCGTGCTTCCTTACGGAGGGGAGCTTCTGCCTCGCTTAAGCCGCTCGGATTGGGAATCCCGCTTCGCCCCTCTTCCGGTTGAGATCCGCCTCGATGAGCCCCTTTGCACGCACACCACTATCGAGATCGGTGGCCCCTGTCACTGCTTCCTCCTCCCAGAGAACACGGACGCGCTGATCGCGTCCATCAGGGCCTGCAAAGAAGAGGAGATCCCATACCGGTTCCTCGGTGCAGGATCTAACGTCCTGTTCGCCGATTCCGGCTATTCGGGCGTCATCATCGCGACCGAGCGGCTCGTGGGGAGCACCGTCCATGGGAATCGCGTCGAGGTTCTCTGCGGCGAACCACTCCCTTCTTTGCTCGCGTCCGTCGCGCGAACGGGGGAGCGATCCCTCGGATTCCTCGCAGGGATTCCCGGCTCCCTGGGGGGAGCAATCGCAATGAACGCGGGAATCCCAGCCCGCTCAATCGGCGATATCGTCGATCGAGTAGCCGTTCTCGGCACGCACAACGACGTACAGATTCTGAATGCCGAGGAATGTCATTTCGGCTACCGGGAAAGCAAGATCCGCACGGAACGCTTACCCGTCCTCTGGGCAAGCCTACGCCTGGATGAGGAGCCCTACGACCACGACGCTATTCTCGCTCGTCGCCGTGCAACCCAACCGACCTCGGAACGGAGTTCGGGGTGCGTGTTCAAGAACCCACCGAATCTCTCCTCCGGCCAACTGATCGAGGAATGCGGGTTGAAGGGGTTTCGGGTTGGAATGGCCAAGGTGTCTGAAAAACATGCCAATTTCATCCTTAACCTTGGAGGGGCAAAGGGGGCTGAGATCCGCAAATTAATTGACATTGTGCACCAAAAGGTGTATAAAAGTTTCCATATCTCGCTTGAATTGGAGCTTGAGGTTATTGACGGGTGAACGAGGGGGAACCGAAAAGA
>JAUWNQ010000011.1 GCA_030612565.1 Candidatus Bipolaricaulota bacterium
GCCAGAAACTCCTCAACAACCTGACTCTTAAACGCCTTGCTGAACTTCCTCTTGCCTGCCATGCAACATCCTCCTCGCGACCCGGCAAACAATGTATTAACTTCCACACCTATCTGTCCAGTCGCAGGGGTTCACTCCAGAGCATGCCCACCCTACTGTACCACGAACTGGTGAATCTATCACGTCCTTACCCTATCTTTCGTCGCTCTTCCCAATAAGGGAACAGCTTGAGCTTACTCCCTGGTGATGAATGCAGTCAACTGTCTTGCTGATCCAGATATCATTCCACGGTCTGTTCTGATCCTTCCGCGAAATCGCGTTCGGGCTCCCAGCCAAGTTCCTTCCTTATTTCAGTGTAATCTAGGATATAGCGAAAATCATACACTGCACCATTGACAACGAATGGATCTGCACGTATAATGTGAATGAGCATTCATTCATGCGAGGAGGGAGATGGCCCGCAATAACAAGGACGAACTGATTCGGCGGGCGGCGATCCGTGTCTTTGCGCGTGAGGGGTTTCACCAGGCGCGGATGGAGACGATCGCTCACGAGGCCGGGGTGGCGGTGGGAACGATCTACAACTACTTTGAGAGCAAGAGGGACGTTCTTCTCGCCGTCTTCGAGGCCGAATTTGAGGAACAGATCTCCTTCTTCGAGGGGCTTCGAAAGAGCAGATTGTCGATTCCTGAGCAGATCGCGCAGATCCTTCAGGGTCACTTCTCTCTTCTTCGGGAGAGGGCCGAGCTTGCCCAGGTTCTTTTGCAAGAGCGATTCAACCCAGGAGAAGGATTCAAGGAGAAGCTCTCCAATTTCTATCGCAAGGTGGTGGAGCGGATCGAAGCCTTGATCCAGGAAGGGATCGACCAGGGTTGGGTTAGGTCATGCGATCCTCGCATCATTGCTACTGCGCTGTTCGCGGTCGTGCAGTCGATCGGCTCGTGGGAGATGATCCATACGGAGAGAGTGGTGCGAGAGCTATTCCAAACTGCTCCTACCGAACTTGCCGATTTTATCTGGAAGGGATTAAGAAAGGGAGATGACGCATGAATAAGAAGGTGCTGGCGATCACGATTGGGCTCTGCGTGGCGTTCCTCCCTGTTGTGGGGACGGGGGGCCAGACGACAGGTCCTTCAGATATGGCGGGCGGGGCGCGCCTGCTCCTCGTGGATGAGACGAAGACCTTTGCCTCCACGATGCGAGTGGGGGCTCTGGCGGGGATCCTTCGTAAGACAGGGATGGTGGACGTTACCGTGAGACTCGTCGATATCGAGTCGAGCTATGGCGATCCACTCGCTGGTCTCGCGACCGCGGAGGAACCTTACGACATCATCCTGATCGTCCCCAAGGGGATCGACGATGGATCGGTTGTGCAGATCTGGCTTGTGACCCGTCTCTTTGAAGAGGGATCACCGGAGGACGTTGGTCTTGCTGCCCTCTCCGGGATCGTCGATCAGATCTTCCAAGGGCTCGCTACCGCGATCGACGTATCCGAGGATCTCTGGCCAGCGGGCTATGCCGCCCTTTACTTGCAGCAAGGTTGGCTGCGGTGAGACGGTTCTTCGAAGCGATCGTCGACCATCCCTATCTGACGATCGGTCTGATCCTCATCATCACGCTGGGGTTCCTCGCCTTCATCCCCCGATTACGTACGGATACCGACTTCTCACACTATATCGACAAGGACGATCCGACGGTTATGGCGATGGAGCGTGCCGAGGATCGATACGGTGCGCAAGCGCTGCTCATGGTCGCCGTGGAGAACGAGAACGGGATCTTCAATCGAGAGACCCTCGGAAAGATCTCCGCGATGGAGCGAGCGTTCGCTGAGCTTGCCGGAGTGGATGAGGTAACCGGGCCGTTGAGCGCGCAGGTGATCACGGGTACGGCAACAACGCTCACGGTCGGCCCAGCGGCGACAGGAGAGGAGGTCCCTGAGACCTCGGAGGCGATGGCCGCCTACCGTGAACGGGTGATGGCGAGCAACACGGTCTGTGACTACATCGTCTCCTCCGACGACAAGGCGGCCGTAATCTCAATCAAGCTAAAGACCGACGCCGACAAGGTGGAGGTGACCAAGCAGGTTGTGGCGATCGTCGCGGAGTACGATGGCGCGTCGGACAGCATCTACATCACCGGGCTCCCGTACATGAACCTCGTCCTTACTAAACTGATGGGCGATGACCTGAAGGTCCTTATCCCACTGGTCATCCTGATGATCATCATCGTCCTTTACTTCAGTTTCCGGAACCTGCGTGGGGTGATGTTGCCGCTGTTGGTGGTCAGCATCTCTGCCGTGTGGACGCTTGGGCTGATGGCGATCTTCGACGCGCCGGTGACGATCGTCTCGTTCATCCTTCCGGTGATCCTGATGGCGATCGGCATCGCAGATGGGATTCACGTCCTGAATAGATACCATGAGGAGACGGCCAAAGGATTGCTGAAGCGAGAAGCGATCCTGAACACCATGAAAGAGATGCACGGGGCGGTCGTCATGACTTCGCTCACCACCATGGGCGGGTTTCTCGCGCTGTTGAGTTCGTACCTCATCCCGCAGCGGCAGTTCGGCCTGTTTACTGCGGCGGGTGTTCTTGCGGCGATGATCCTCTCACTTGTCTTGATTCCCGCCCTTCTCGCTGTGCTCAGGGTGCCGAGGAAGAGGGCCCGTGGTGAGACCGATGGGATCCTCACACGCACCCTCTCCGGATTCGAGCGGGTGATCCTCAGGCATCGCCGGATCGTCCTCGTCGGCTCGGTGGTTTTTTTTCTCTCATTCTTGGCCGGGCTCCCTCTCCTGCAGATAGAGACCTCCCAGATTGAATTCCTTGGTGTAAAGAACCCGGTTGTGCAAGCGATCGACGTGATAGACCGTCACTTCTCCGGTAGTGAGCAGGTGATGATCGAGATCGATACCGGGAGTCGCGATGGCCTTAAGGACCCCGCTCTCTTGAACGAGATCGTCGCCCTGCAGGAGTTCTTGGAGGAGAAGGGGGTGCGAAAGACGATCTCCCTTGCCGACATGGTGCGCGAGATGAACCAGAAGTTCCACGCCGATGATCCGGAGTATTATCTGATTCCGCAGGATCGTAAGCTCGTCTCCCAACTTCTCCTCCTGTTCACCTTCCAAGGCGGAGACCTGGGATCGATGGCCCTCGGTGACTTCTCCGCCGGGGAGGTGATGGGCCTGTACACGATGGAAGGGAGCGCCGAGCAGGTGCAGCTCGTGCAGGATGTTCAAGCCTATCTGGACGATCACTTCACCGGGTCGGTCAGAGCGGAGATGGTCGGTCCTACTCGGGTCCAATCGAGCCTCTACTCGCGGATCGCCAAGAGCCAGATGATGAGCCTGGGGACCTCGATCCTCGCCGCCGGGCTGATCGTCACCCTCCTCATGGGTTCGGTCGTCGCTGGATCGATCAGCCTCATTCCACTCGTCCTTACCGTGGCGATCAGTTTCGGGATGATGGCCTATTCCGGGACCCCGCTTAATATGGCTACGCTGATGGTCTCCTCGATTACAATAGGAATCGGGATCGACTATGCAATCCACTTTGTATCCCGCTTTCGCCGAGAGGTGCGTACGGGGAAGGACGGAGATCAGGCGCTTCAGGCGACTATTCAGACGACCGGGCGTGGGATTGCTTATAATGCGCTTGCCCTTGCGTTGGGGTTCGCGATCCTCATAGTCTCGTCATTCAAGGGAGCGCGCGACTTCGGGCTCCTGGTCTCGATAACCATGGTGATCAGCGCCATGAGCGCGTTCACCGTCATTCCGGCGATCCTCATCACCTTCAAGCCAAAGTTCTTGACGCGAAATAATGGAATAAGAATCAGACAGGTAGGAAAAGAAAGTCACCAAAAAGGAGATGGATAATGAAAAACGAGAAGCTATTGTTGGTCGCTCTGCTGACACTCGCCCTTCTTTGTGGCGTGGTCACGGTCATAGGGGAGGAGTTAAGCGGGAATGAAATCCTCACCCGCGTCGATCAGGAGGCCCAGTTCTTGAGCGAGGGGAGCATGATCACAACCCTTCAGTTCGAGAACGCGTACAGTGACGGAACCACGTCCGCAAACCGCTTTGCAGGCTTATCCAAACAGGTGGGAGAAGGAGCGGAGTATTCTCTCATCTACTTTGTGGGGCCGGAGGATGTCGAAGGAACGATCTTCCTATCGGTGAAGCCAGGCCCGGATGAGGACTCTCGTATGTGGCTCTACCTGCCGGCGCTGGGGATGGCGAAGGAGCTCGTTGCGGAGCAGCAGGAACAGAGCTTTGCCGGGAGCACTTTTTCTTACCAGGACGTGGGGAGTCGCGACATGGAGGATAAGTACGACGCGGAACTGATCGGGGAGGAGACGCTCGTGGTTGGCGACGAGAGTCGGCTTGTCTACGTCCTTGCACTCACCGCTAAGCCGGACGCGGAGATCGATTACCCCACCGCGAAGATGTGGGTCGATAAGGAGGGGTTCCTCATGCTGCGGACAGAGAACTACAACGCGGAAGGGAACCTGGAGTGGATGATGGAGGTAACGAAACTCGGAGAGTTCGAGGGGAAGGTCACGGCCGATCAGATGATCGCGAGCAACGTCCTCGATGAAAGCTCCACCACGATCACTTTCCTTGAGCGTGTGCGTCCCGAAGAAGAGCTTCCCGATTCCGTTTTCGGTTCGGAGAACCTGGCAAGCTTTGACCCGGCTATTTACGGGTTGTAAAGCGTTTAAGACCGATAGTGATGTCTGTGGCGAGTAAGGGCAGGCCTCATTCCTCATATACGGGATGGACCGCCCTCGCAAAAGTCCTTGCATAGGGAATTAGTAGGTGATAGAGTGTGAAATATGACTAGGATTTCGGTTGTTGTCCCGGCCCGTAATGAGGAAGAGAGGCTTCCACGTTGCCTCGCTGCCCTGCGCTGCCAGAGCCTGAGCGATTTCGAACTCATTGTGGTCGATTCAGCCTCCACCGATCGCACCGGGGAGGTGGCTCGCTGTTTTGGGACGCGCGTGGTTCGGGTGGAGGAACCCGGCGTGGCTCGCGCCCGACAGGCTGGGTTCGAGGTGGCCCAAGGGGAGATCATCGTCTCTACCGATGCGGATGCTATCCCCTCTTCGGACTGGCTCGAATGCTTGGTCGCTCCCTTTTGTGACCCCGAGGTGGTGGGAACGTTCGGGACCCTGCACTTCACGCGTGGTGGCCTGTTGGCGGAGTTTGGTCACGCTCTCTTCTCCGTGTTCCAGAGGGCAAATTACCATTTCGAGCGCCCTCTCTTCTGCGGACCAAACTTTGCCGTGAGCAAGGGAGCCTTCTATGCTGTTGACGGATTCAAGAGGGCGGATGGCTACCCAAGAGAGGCGGAGGACGTGCGGCTGGCCCTGAAGATCAGGGAGATGGGGAAGATCGTCTTCTTACACGATCTTCCGATGGTTGTCTCGGCGCGGAACCTTGAAACGGGTCGCGCCCTCCGGTACACCACTCATCACATCGGGGTCTACCTCAAAGTCTGTTGGCTCGAACGATTGACTTGGAAGAAAGGGATCCTCTCGCAGGGGATCTACAGGTAAGAAGGTGGGTTGTCAGAAGGGTACCGTTGACTTGAGCGGAGGACGGGTTAAAATTCTCTCGAAACCGAGGTGTTTCTAGATGCCAGAACAGGTGAAGCGCGAGATGGTTGAACATATGGAACAGAGTATCAAGGTGCTGAAGTCGGGCCTCAGCAAGGTGCAGACCGGTCGTGCCAACCCGGCGATGGTGGAGGATGTCTCTGTGGACTACTACGGAGCTTCCACACCGCTCAAGCAGTTGGCGACGATCGTTGCTCCGGATGCGAATCTCCTTGTTGTGCAACCATATGACAAGACACAGATGGCCTCTTTTGAGAAGGCGATCCTTGCCTCCGATTTGGGTCTCAACCCGGCCAACGACGGGAAGGTCATCCGGATCAAGATCCCAAAGCTCTCCGAAGAACGACGCAAGGAACTGATCCGTGTCATCAAGACAAAGGGGGAAGAGACAAAAGTCGCCCTGCGAAACATCCGACGAGATGCCAACGAGAAGCTGGACCAGATGAAGGGAAGTGGTGATATCTCGGAGGATGAGTACCACCTCTACCGGGAGAAGAACGACAAGGCGATCCACGACTACTCGAAGAAGGTGGACGACCTGGTCGAGGAAAAGAGCAAGCAACTGCAGACAATCTAATCGGTTCTAGGGTGTCCGACATGATTAATCCACTTACCTCTGAGTTTGCGAGGCTTTTTCATTTACGCAGTACGCTTTGTGTAGGTGTAGCTGCCGCCGTTCTCCTTGCGGCGTTTGGTTTGGGTCATGCTGCCCTTGGGGTGTTGATCGGGATGGGCCTGTTTGTGGCGACGTCGGCCTTCGTCTATGAGGCGGGGCGATCCTTGTTCAGCGCCAGTTCAGCGCGGCGCGGCCGGGTGATGGTTGCGCTGTCGAGCGTAGGACGACTAGCCTTCTTGGCAGTCTCCCTGGCGCTCGTCTCCCGCCTGGGACGCTCGGTCCTGATCGCCTCCTGTGGCGGATTGCTCTTTGGACAAATGAACCTGCATCTGACATACCTCTCGAGGGAGAGAAGCGGACCATGTTCGAACAGTTAGCCGAGATGCTCGCCCACCTGGGCGGAAAGCGAATCGTTGCCCTCTCCATTGGAGAGTATTCGCTGCGGTTCGATCTTGTGGCGACGATCACGATGTGGGCGGTGACACTCGTACTCGTGATCCTCGCGCTGTATTTGCGCCGTGGGCTACGCCAAGAGATCGAGGAGAAGCCAAATCGTATTCAGGCTACGCTCGACCTTCTGATCGATCTCTTGAGAAAGCAGTTGACTTCTAACTTCGCCTCGGAGAGGCTAGCGAAGGAGATGTTCCCGTTCATTTCCACGTTGTTCCTGTACGTCTTGCTCTGCAACTGGGTGTCGATGATCCCGTACGTCGAGTCTCCAACCGCGAACGTGAACGTCACCTTGGGGCTGGCCCTGCTTGTCCTCGTTATGTCTCATGTGCTTGCCATTCGCATGAAAGGAGGAAAGAAGTACATCCATGGGTTCATCGAGCCGTATCCGTTTATGCTCCCGTTGAACATTATTGGAGAGCTGGCCAAGCCGATATCACACGGGTTTCGTCTGTTTGGCAATGTCTTTGCGGGATCGGTCCTGATCATAGTTGTCACCGCGAAGATTGCGCCGGTGATCATCCCGCCAGCACTCAATCTGTTCTTCACGTTGTTGATGGGGGGGATTCAGGCGTTTGTATTTGCTATGCTGGCTGTCGCGTACATCAACGTGGTGGTAGAGAGTTAATAGGGAGGAGATATGTTACAAGAAGCACAGAGTGTTGTGAGTCAGATCTCAGGGGCGGACATCGCCACGGCAGCGAAGTACCTTGCTGCCGGCTTTGTAATGGGAATCGGAGCGATCGGATCAGCGATCGGAGAAGGGAACGTAGCTGCGCACGCCCTGGACGGGATGGCTCGCCAGCCGGAGATGGAGGGTGCGCTCATGCGGACGATGATTGTCGGCCAGGCGATCACTGAGTCAACGGGGATCTACTCGTTATTGGTGGCAATCGTCCTGTTGGTCGTCGTGTAAAGGAGGGGATGGTGTCTTTCGAGTGGGGAAAGAGCGTCAAGGATATCAACTGGACCTTGGTGATCAATCTGATCAACTTCGCTACCCTCCTCTACCTGTTGAAGCGGCTTCTGTTTAGACCGGCGTTAGAATACCTCGACCGGCGGCGCGAGCAGATCGCCGCGAGGATGGAGTCGGCAAGAGTGAGCGAGGAGAAGGCGGCCGCGCTCGTTGCCCAAAAGGAGACGACACTTCAAGGCGCGCACGCGCAGGCTCGACGCACCGTGGAGGAGGCGACAGCGCGCGCGGAAGGTATGATCTACGCTGCCAAGGGCGATGCCAAGCAGGAAGCTTCCCACATCCTTTCCGAGGCCCGCCGGCAGATCGAACAGGAACGAACAGAGATGGAAGCGGACCTGCGCCGCGCCTATGCGGAGATCGCTGTCTTGGGCGCCTCGCGCGTCCTCGATCGTGAGGTCAAGATAGAGGACCACCGCCGCCTGCTCGATGAGCTCCTTCAGGGGATCGATGAAGAGGCGTTGAGGATGAGGCAGTGAGATCGCGCGAGATCGCGCGTCGCTATGCGGAGGCGTTGTACAAGCTTGCCGCCGAGGAGGCATTGGTCGACACGATCGAGGAGGACTATGACCGGGTCCTCACCGAGATCGAAGGTGTTCCCGATTTCGACCGCTTCTTCACCCATCCACTCGTCTCCCGCGACAGGAAGAGCGAGTTGATCGACCAGGCCTTCCCCGATCTCTCGGAGTACCTGCGCAACTTGTTTGTGCTCCTGATCCGGAATGGTCGCGAAGGATACCTCGACCTGATCTACGAGGAGTTTCGTTCCTTGCGTTCGGAAGAGGAGGGGATCGTTAGGGTGAAGGTCCTCACGGCGAAGGAACTCTCCACGAAAGACCGCGAACGCTTGACGGATCGCTTGGCTGTGTGGCTGGGGGAGCGGGTGAAGCTGGAAGAAGAGATCGATGCGAGTCTCATCGGCGGGGTGAGGATCGAGATCGGAGGGAAGGTCCTCGCCGGAACGCTGCGGACCAGGCTGGAAAGTTTGCGGTCCTTTATCGAGGGATAGGAGGAAGAGACGTGTCAGCACCGCGTAAGGACGAGATCAGCGCCATACTCAAGGAGCAGATCAAGGGGGTTCACTACGACCTTGACATGAGCGAGGTTGGGGTGGTCGTTGAGGTAGGGGATGGGATCGCCCGTGTCTTCGGGCTGCAGAGAGCGATGGCTTCGGAGATCGTGGAGTTCCCAAACGATGTCTACGGCCTCATCCTCAACCTGGAGGAGGAGAGCGTCGGGGTAGCCCTGTTCGGGGAGAGCGAGTACGTACAACAAGGGGACGAGGTTCGACGCACCGGGCGTGTCCTGGAGACCGCGGTCGGTGAGGCGCTCCTCGGGCGGGTCGTTGATCCGCTCGGGCGTCCGGTGGACGGTAAGGGGGAGATCGCCGCGACCGACCACCGGAAGGCGGAGATCAAGGCCCCGGGCGTGGTCGAGCGTCAGCCGGTCGATACCCCTCTCCAGACGGGGCTCAAGTCGGTCGACGCGCTGACGCCGATCGGACGCGGGCAGCGCGAGCTGATCATCGGCGACCGCCGC
>JAUWNQ010000026.1 GCA_030612565.1 Candidatus Bipolaricaulota bacterium
TAGCTGCCATCGCCAGATAGAGTTTCCCTTCGGTCAGCACAACCCTCTCCCCTCTCTCCAGGTCGGCCGCCACCGTGGCGAACGGAATCCGGAGGTCGGAGAAGCTCTTGTTGGCGGTCAACAGGGAGAAGAACTGGCACATGCGGGCGAGGTTCTCCGGGGCGGTCCCTTCCTGGCGCCAGCTTGCACCACGCACATACTCAACCATCCCTCGTCCGATGGCGCGTTGCACCTCACGCAACGTGCTATCCGAGACCTGTAACAGACTGTTCAGGTCCAGGCAGTTGAGGACGCGTTCTACCTTGCGAAGGTCCATTCCGAGCGCCTTGACCGCGCCCATCCCGGCTCCCATGCTCGTCCCGGTGATAATGTCGATCGGGATCCTGTTCTCTTCCAGGGCGAGGAGGACCCCCAGGTGAGCAAAGCCGCGTGCGCCACCTCCACCAAGAGCGATACCGACCTTTCGCTGTTTGAACAAATAAAACCCCCCTTTGCTCGATCATAGTCGGGCAAAGGGGGTGAAACAAGGTCTGTTCTTATCTAGTAAGGCATGCCCCCCGGCATCTGCGGCATCGCCGATGACTCGTCCTTCTCCTTCACCTCGGCGACAAGCGCGTCTGTGGTGAGAAGCATCCCCGCGATGGAGATCGCGTTCTGCAGAGCAGCGCGGGTGACCTTCATCGGGTCGACGATCCCGGCGTCGAACATGTCGCGGTAGCTCTCGGAGATGACATCGAATCCAACCCCGGGCTTCTCCGCCTTGACGCGTTCGACCACGATCGCTCCCTCGAACCCGGCGTTGTTGGCCAGCTGTCGCAGGGGGGCCTCCAGCGCCTTGCGGAGGATATTGAGCCCGACTGCTTCGTCGTTCTTGAGCTTCAGGCTGTCGAGCGAGCTGGCTCCGTTCACCAGAGCCACGCCCCCGCCGGGGAGGATCCCCTCGTCGACGGCCGCCTTGGTCGCTTCGAGCGCGTCCTCCATCCGGTGTTTCTTCTCGGAGAGCTCGGTCTCGGTCGGCGCACCGACCTTGATCACGGCGACTCCGCCGGCGAGCTTCGCCTTACGCTCCTCCAGCTTCTCACGGTCGTAGTCGGAGTCGGTCGTGTCGACCTGGGCCTCGATCTGCTCGATCCGTCCCTTGATCGCCTCGGTCGATCCGCCTCCCCCGATGATGGTCGTGTTGTCGCTGTCCACCTTTACCCGCTCGGCATGTCCAAGCATGTCGAGGGTGGTATCTTTGATCTGCATCCCCACATCCTCGGCGATCACGGTTCCACCGGTGAGGACCGCGAGGTCTTCGAGCATCGCCTTGCGGCGATCTCCGAACCCAGGGGCCTTAACGGCGCAGCTGGTGAGTGTCCCCTTCAACTTGTTGAGGACGAGGGTCGTCAACGCCTCGCCGGTGACGTCCTTGGCAATAATAAGGATCGGCTTGCCGCTCTGGGCTACCTTCTCCAGTACCGGGACGAGGTCGGCAGCGCTCTTCAGCTCCTGATCGGTGATCAGGATGTGCGGGTTCTCCATCATGACCTCCATCTTCTTGGGATCGGTCACGAAGTACGGTGAGATGTACTCGCGGTCGAACTGCATCCCCTCGACGACCTCGTAGTAGGTATTGATCGTGTCGGAGTCCTCGACCGTGATCACTCCGTCCTCACCGACCGCTTCCATCGCGTCGGCAATGATCGCGCCGATCGCCTCATCGTTGGCGGAGATCGTCGCTACCTGAGCCATCTCCTCCTTGGTCTTGAGGGCGCGGCTCTGCTTGCTCAGTGACTCGACGAGCTTCTCCGCCCCCTTCTCCAGCCCGCGCTTCAGTTCCATCGGGTTCGCCCCGGCGGCAAGGTTCTTGAACCCCTCTTCAATCATGGCGTGGGCAAGGAGCGTCGCGGTGGTCGTCCCGTCGCCAGCGATGTCGTTCGTCTTGGAGGCGACCTCCTTGACGAGCTGGGCGCCCATATTCTCGAACGCGTCCTTGTACTCCTGCTCTTGCGCGATCGTCACCCCATCGTTGGTGATGTCCGGGCTGCCGAACTTCTTGTCGATGATCACGTTGCGACCGCGGGGCCCGAGCGTGATACGAACGACATCCGCCAGCTTGTCGATTCCCACCTTCATGCGGCGGCGGGCTTCCTCGCCGAAAATGACTTCTTTGGCCATAGCAAAATCCCCCTTATCCTTGATTACTCGATTATCGCTAGTACGTCAGTCTCTTTGACCAGGAGGAGTTTATCTCCCTCCACTTCGATCTCGGTGCCGGCGAAACTGGAGACGAGGATCTCGTTTCCCTTTTTCACCGTGAACTTCTCATCGGTTCCCACGGCGATCACCTTCGCCCGTACCACCTTATCGCTCTTCGCGCTCTCCGGAAGGACGATCCCTCCGGAAGTTGTCCGACTCTCTTCCTCGATCTTCTTTGCCAGGATCCTCTTGCCCAATGGCTTGATCTTCATTGTTCTATCTCCCTCCTTGCGTATTTTTTAGCACTCTCATGTGCGGCTTGCTAAAGTATTCTAACCGGTGCCCCTTCTCTCGTCAAGGCGGAGGTTGCTCCACCGTGGGAATGGAGCTACCGTTTGGACATGCCATCCGGACGTACGCACCTGAAAATCGAGATGATCGGGCTTCTGATCGGCATCATCTCCGTTGCCGTTCTCGTTGTAGAAGGGAGGATCGATGCTTGGCTCGGAGGGATCTTCCTCAGCGCCTACCTCTTTTCGAGTTTCTTCCTTAGCCCCGATCTCGATCTTCACAACAGCCGGGCGACGAGACGTTGGGGGATCGCTCGTGCCTTGTGGCTTCCCTACGCATGGGTCTTCCGCCATCGTGCCGTCTCGCACCCCCTCTTACTCGGCCCATTGACGCGGATCGCCTATCTGGGGGGGATCCTCCTTCTCATCCTATGGGGGATTGGCTCTCTTACAGGGAGATCCCTACGCCCGGTACTCCCGTCGGGGCCGCTCTTCCTCGCGGCCCTCTGCGGGCTCTACCTTCCCAATCAGATACACATCGTCGTCGATCGATTGGTATCGTTCCGTTGGCATTGCTAGGATGTTGTGAGGCCTTCCCTCTCCCTCTATAATGGGAAGCATGAAGGAATGGACCCTCTATCTGATATCGGTCGTCACGCTCATCGGGTTGGTTCTCCTCTATCAGGTGGCAGGCCCCTACTATGAAGTAGGGATCGCCTCCTGGTACGGACCAGGGTTCGACGGAAACCTTACCGCAAACGGCGAAGTCTACGACATGAACGGGATCAGCGCAGCTCACAAGACTCTCCCCTTCGGCACAATTGTCAGGGTGGTCGAGTTTTCGACGGGGAAGAGCATAATAGTGCGCATCAACGACCGAGGACCGTTCATCGAAGGGCGGATCATCGACCTCTCCAAGGGGGCGGCGAAGGAGTTGGGGATCATCGACAAGGGGATCACCAAGGTGGGATTGCGGATCATCCGCTGGCCCTAAAGGCCATTAACTCCTCGTTTCTTTGCGTCTCGGCGAGGGACTCATTTCGTAAATCTTTCTCTGGGTTGCCTTACCTTAGCCGTGAGGAATCACAAATACCCTAATGCCCCAAAATCGCCGAAACTAACGATAAGTGCTCTCAGTGCGCGTGATGATTGCTGCAACCTCAATCATGCTCTTTGCCAAGTCAAGAACGAACACAATGCGGTAACGCCCCACGCGCTTGCGCAACGCGCCTCTGAACTTTCCGCTCTTGATTGGGCGAACATCGCCGCTTGTGGGATCTCTCTCCATCTCTTCGATGGCCTGTGTGATCTGTTTGCGGCAAGTGACGCAACTGTTTGGCCGCTTGGTTCGAGAGCCTACAGGGCCAGCTCATGCTTTAACTCATTCCACGCAACGTACTCGCCATTCTTGAGTTGCTCGAATCCCACCTCAACCAGTTTCTCCTCTTCTGGGCTCAGGGAGTCCTCCATGTCGAGAAGCCGTCTTGGCTTAATCACGATATCCGTCCGCTGAAGGCTCTCTCTTTGAGACCAAGATCATCTCCTCAACATACTATGTGTTAGATTGCAAAGCCAGGCCCGTCTGGACTACCGGCAGGGCACTCTACATTGTCCGACCCTTATATTGGCGAACATTCAGTGCCTTCCATTGCAGCATGGGATGCTGCCGGATCCGTTCACCCAGCAGTTCATCTTGCGTCAGCAACGTAGGTTCGATCTCACCATAGTCGAGCAGCCGCTTCAAGAACTCCATTTCCGCATCGGTGAAAGGCAACACACACCCGAGCATTTCCCGACATTCTTTCATGAGACGGGTTGCCCAGTGCTGAACAGTTACCGTTGAATCCATAGATTTCTTCCGCACAAGCGGCAGGAGTCGGTCCCTTAGCTCTTTTTCTTGAAAGTCTACGTCGTGAATGTTCACCATGCGCCAATCTCGGCGGTTCATGCCTCCGTAAACAATGAACGCCAACCGCAAGCGTTTTACGTCGAGATTCATAGATCTGAGGAAGAAATGCACATCGAATAGATCACGACTTGCCTTGCGTGACAAGAGGGCGGCCAATTTACCCGCTATCAGCTTGTGTAGATCAAGCACAGGAACCCCACGTGCTTGGGTCGTGCCAATGGCGTAGGAATCACGCGCCACGAGAGGCCATAGCGGAACGCGAAACATGTAGTTGAGATCGATCTCCAGGTTGCCCCTGTCCCCAATGCGCTTTCGTAGCGAAGCGACCATTTCCCACCGGCATGCTCATCCATGAACGGCTGCCGACGGATCCTGAACCCCTCACGTTCGCACACCGCCCGGATGGCTTCCTCGACTTTTGGCCGTTCCGCACGCATCACCTCGAGTTTAGGGCTGCCCACATAGTTGAGGTCCAGGTCTAGCGATAGCCGTGGAAGCTCGAACAGAAACAGGTTCAGCGCAGTTCCCCCCTTTAGTGCCAGCCGGTCCTTCAGAAAGGGATGATGAAAGAGAACTTCCAGGAGGTGGAGTAGAAGTATGGCTTTTTCGAGCATCTCTGTGCGGAAACCGGTGGCCTCCGCATCGGAAAGCAGCCTTTCCTTCGAGATCCTCACAGCACTTCCTCCCAACTACGCTCCAGGATTGCCAGAGGAACTACTAGGTTCCACTCTGGGATCAGACGCCCTGATCCTCTGGTGGTACGTATCATATAGTGTGGACTCCGTGGCCGATGGGCGCGTAAAGCCGCCAGGTGATCATCCTCGACCATGAACCTATCCCGATGTTCCTCCAAGAAAAATCCGACCTTGCCGACAGTAGTTGCATTCTCCAGCAGCAGAGCGTACTTCACAACCGCATCCAAGTCGAAGAACTCCACTGCCTCTAGAGATCGCCATATCTCTTCCCATCCTCCCCCCAGCTCCGGTCGGTCGAGGACATCCACCAGTGTCCGTTCCAGGCTGGTGACCCGAACGGGCACTCCGAGCCGCTCATGTATCTCTACGCCGAAAAATCCCTTCCCCTTCTCCTGAAGCTGCTTAGGCAATCGGACCCCACGGAACTCATTTGCGCGGAACGTAGCAGCACGCGTTGCACGCCTAGTCAGGTAGAAGTACAGACTACTCGAGGAGTAAGCCTTGCCATAGAATCGCAAGACGGTATGGTAGCCAAGCACTGCATCATCGGCCATCTTAGCTGCTAGCAGGTAGGGGTCAACTTGGCAGGATGCTGGATTGGAACCCGCTGGGACTATCACGTACAATCCACGACGCGCCCGCAACAAACGCCCCTTCTTCGTATAATATCGAAGGAGCGACTCCGTCGTCCTTTTACTACCAGGCCTCTGTAGCTGGAGAAATGCTGCGAACTCGCTTGTAGAGAAGACTGGATTTCTCTCGAAGAACCCATGAACGTCCACTTTACTCACCTTCTTGACATCAAGTAGCACAACCCGCAAGATTGTTACGTATTGTGCTGGCCTTTGTCAAGTAAACGGGGCCACGTCCTGTCACCGCGTTGGCAGATTGACTAATCGCAGTGGACAGCGATGCGCGTATTCCGATTGACCCAAACCGAGCAGAAGAGTTTGTCCTGGTCATTTTCCTGTCCGTGGCACCATGGATGCGTCGCCCTGTGATTTGCCACAAAGTTCAGACCGATGAGTTAAGTGTTATGTCCCCATAATTCAGATTAAGAACCGTGGGAGCAGCGTGAGAAACACCAAAAATAAAGACCTGACACCGGCGCCCTTTCTCGATCCACCCGCGGACAACACTCAATACGTGCATCACAACCAACAGATCAATATCGCTATCAGAGCCAGCTTCCCCGCGAGCGTGAGATCCGAATAGGATGATCTTTTCCGGATGAAATCGCTCAACGATGAGTTCAACCATCTTCTTTATCTCTTCTTGCCTTGTCTCTCTCGTTCCTAGCTTGGTCATTGCTCACCTCAAGATCATCACGCCACACAGGTGTCTCTCTTCACGCATTTTAGAATACAGCATCGAGATAGCGTTGGCCAAGCGGAAAGGCTGAAAAAGGAACCACATACCGTGCTCTCTCCCTTTTTCTCGTAGCACGTGGGGGCATGCGGTAGATTTCGAGTCAAGAATCAAGGTGTGAGCCCACTTCCGGGTGGGCATTCCAGCCCCCAGCGCTCCTATCTCCTCAGCTTACCAGGTTTATACCCGCACAACCGACACTCGCGAAACCTGCCGTGCCTTCCCTCGTGGACCTCAAGCCTACCGATTCCACACTTGGAGCACCGTTCAAGTTTCATCTGGTTGGGTCTGTCGATGAAATCGACTGCATAGCCCTTATCACCGATTTTCGCGCTGTCTTTTTGGCCGATTTAGACCAGCGGGTAGCGTGTCCAGCCGACCTTCTCGATCGCGCAAGTGAGTATGTTGACTGACTTTGTCTGCCTTGTCCCCGCGTCTGCCATTACAGCGGAGCTTAG
>JAUWNQ010000003.1 GCA_030612565.1 Candidatus Bipolaricaulota bacterium
CGAGTGGGGGGTACCTGAAGTCGCTCTATCAAAGGGCGCCGAAGGTAACTTCCGCAAGAGGGGTGAAGTCGTAACAAGGTAGCCGTAGGAGAACCTGCGGCTGGATCACCTCCTTTCTAGGGAGAATAAAGACCAGTTTAAGCATGACATGGACCACGCTGTCCCTTTTCTTCCCACTGTCCCTTTTTCCATTCATTAGGTGACGTGCGTTACCTTTTTCTATCTGGAAACCGACCTGTGGGCACCCTTCCTTTCCTCTCATTCCCTTCCGGGCATGGGTATATTGAAGCCATGAAGAGGGAAGGGGATAGATAAGGATGACACAATCGATTCGTGAGAAGACAAGCTTCAGTTACCTGTTGAACAGTATGGGGGAGGAAATTCCCATCGAACGGGGGGAAGCGATCTACTACCCGGATTCTCCCAGTAGCTCCGTCTACCTTGTGGAGAGTGGGCGGGTAAAGCTCGCCTATCTCGACGAGAGCGGGAAGACACTGACCCTGACCATCCTCGATCCTGGCCAGATCTTCGGCGAGATGTGCCTTGTCGGCGAGAAGTACCGCCGTTACCTGGCGACGGCGATCGAGGAAACGATCGTGCGTCGGGTGAGCAAGGACGCGTTTGTCGAGGTGATAAATGAGGACTCAATCCACCTCCAGTTGCTGTTGAAACACTTCGGGCGACGGGTGCGCGAGTTCGAGGAGACGCTCGAGGGGTTCGCATTCAAGGATATTCAAGCCCGTCTGTCGCGGCAGCTGCTGAAACTCTCTGATGAGTACGGTGTCAAGACGGAGGAGGGAATCCTGATCGGATTCCAATTGACCCATAAGGACCTGGCCGACATGATCGGCTCGGCGCGTGAGAACACGACCCTCGCTTTGAACCGCTTTGCGCGGGAAGGGATCCTCGACAAGAGCCGCTACCGGATCGTGATCAAGAACGAGAAGGGACTCCGCCAGAAGTGTGGCATGAGGAACTGAGCCCGTAATACCTTGCTCGTCTCGGTGAGCGATTCATAATCTGAATATCGAGCCGAGCAGGGAGTGCTTTCTGTTCTCGTAGTTTCCTTTGGAAGACAGTGTATTATCGAGATGTTGCTGATGCCGGCAATGTGCATAAACCACAACGCAATCCACGCAGACCACGTACACCACGTACACCACGTACACTGAACCCGTGAACCCATAAGCGCTAACTTAAGGCTATCTTCTATAGACTGCAGTAATACACCGTCATTCCGGCGAACCCCGGATCGGAGTCCGGGGCAGGCGCCGGAATCCAGTCAAATAATCGTTCCATACAAATCCTGCCAATTCGGATTGCTTCTTTCGATCAATTCCAGCTTCCAGGCCCGCTTCCAATTCTTTACCATCTTTTCTTTCCTGATAGCCGATTCCATGGTTTCGTGCAGCTCGTACCAAACCAGTTGATGGACACTGTACCTTTCAGTGAATCCTTTCACTACATCGTTTTTATGTTGCCATATTCTTTTGATCAGGTCTGACGTTACACCGACATAAAGCGTGCCATTTCTTTTGTTCGCCAGAATATATACTGCGGGTTGCCTATCCATATGTTATCCTCTGGATTCCGGCTTTTGCCGGAATGACGATGCCCCCAGAGCACTGTGGTCGTAAGTTAGCGCTTATGCCCCGTGAACCACAGCAGCTTATCAAAGAAGTTGTGGCGCAAGTTTTCAGCCCTATCCCTTGAGGCGGCAAATCAGCTGATTGGTTGTTCCTTCCGAGACCAGCAACCTCTTGTCCACCATGGTCTTCAGGTCCCGCTGCAGGGTTCGGCGATTGACTTCAGGACAGAGCTGTTCGCAGTCCTGGATCATCGGACCGTCGTGTTCGAAGGTGCCCCGTTACTCCTCCTCGAACTCGTGAGTTTCGAAACCGATCGTGCGGCAGTTCTCGTTGACGATGCGCTGCTTGTCTTCGGGCACACCCTCTGGCGCCTCAATACGAATCTCCATGACAACTTCTACCTGTGCATCTGGAAGGCTGCTTAGGTGTGAGAGGACCTCTTCGCCAATCTGGCCGGCAGCGGTTCCGAGCCGGAGGTGATCGAGGGGCACTCTGCCGTAGAAGCGCTTAGGCAGGATCTTCTCGGGTCGAGGTTCCGGGGTCTGGGGAGGCTGCTCACCCTTCTCTTCGCCACTGGGCGTCAGGCCATGCTCGCCTTGTGGCGCTTTCTCCTTTCGTTCTTCTTCGATCTGTGTCTTTGCAACGGCAGGCTTCACGAGTAGCCCACTGAGATTCACCGAATGCGCGCCTTGGGCAACCAGCCCACGGTACCGTTGCTTGGCCTCGTCAAAACCCTCTGCGTAGGCAAACCCGTCTTCCTCCCAGTTCAACTGCCGCAGGCCGTCTTCGGCTGCCTGCACCAGAAGCTCTGGGCTCCGTAAACGAGGCAGATAGAGATACCGCGCGAAGTGCTCGGCAAGCTGCGCTAACGATACATGCCCGTCGGGCCACAGTGGGATTTCATCGAGCTTCAACCGAAGAACCGTCGCTCCCATCTGCGTCCACAAGAGCTGCTCATTCACAAGGCGTTTGGACGCTCGCACTGCTAGCGATCCATCTCCTTGCAAGCGGATCCCCTGCCATGAGAACTCACGTTCGCCATTCTTCTGCTCGGGAACGAGTACCCAACGATAGATCTCAGGGACGCGTTGCTTGATAGTCCGTTCGGCGTCTTCCCGGCGCCGCTGGGCCTGCCGGGACTGATACTCGTCAAGGTTAAGAACCACCTTGTCCTCCTCAATCGACCTCCAAGCCAGGTACAACCGCACGACAGCGCAGAGCTCCTCCATTCGACCCGCATCGGCGACCGAGAAGACGAGGGTGTTGCGGTAGCTCCGTGGCGATTCTCCTCGATGGTCGAGGATCTCCTTTGCTTGGCAAAGCGCAACGTTCTCTTCACTGCGATTGTCATACGGCGCCTCTGGCCCAAGGATCACTAAGCGGGCCTCTTTTTCGTCAGGGACTTCTGCACTGCTGGCCGGAAAGGCATGGACACGGGCGAACTCCCCGCGTTGCCCCTGCTGTTTGCGGATCCAGCGGCGGATCTCCTCGAACACCGCCTCATCGCTGTACTGCGCAGCTCGGTCACGTGCCGTCCGGGCGACGTTCTGATGCGTGTCGTACCAGTACCTTCCCTGGTCGGAAAACAGATACGTCGTATGGTCAACGAGCCGTCGCAGCGCGTCGCCGAACGTTGCCACAGACTCACCAGGTTGCGTACACCCGAGTTTTACACGGCGATCGTCGATCCCCCGGTTGGCGGTTCCCTTTGTCGGTGCAGAGCCGAGGTAGATCGTTCGTGCAGCCCGGCGGGTAGCCGAATACCGGCCGATCGCTGGGTTCTCGTTGTCGAGGCGCAGCGGTAGGGAATGCGGTCCGTCGACGTCCTGGTCGATGATGGGAATCCAGTTGTCCTCCAAGTAGCGCGTCAACTCGTCGCGCACGTACTGATCATCGATCGGAACCGTGGCCGGAAGGATCAGGAGGTTTCGATCGTCGCGCTCCCACAGCGCATGGATCGTCTTGGCCATCAGGCGCAGCACGCCGCGCGTTCGCTGGAACCGATCGAGTGTCGACCAATCGTTGTACAGACGATCGAACAGCTCAGGATGGATCGGATAGGCCGTCTTCAGGCGCCGCTCGTACTCCCCTTCACGGCATTCCGGCGGGAACTCGGTTGAGTTCTGACCGTACAGCTCGCTGAACGCACGCGCCACGGCATCTCGCGCCTTGAGCTTCGCCGGATCGGTCAAGGGCTCGAACAGTCGGCGGCGGACGATCTCGAACCCCTCTTCCGCGCTTGCCGGTCGCCATGGGGAGTCCATCCGTCCCAGCACGTTAGTCAGCCGTTCGAGGGCGATCTTGCCCGCTTCGCCACCGATCTCGTTGTCCGATGCCGGAATGCTCGCCACGAGCAATGCCCCTGGGATCGTCCGCACCGCCTCGCTCAACGATTGAGCAAAGCTAAACGCGGCGTCGAAGTTCCCTCCAGGGAGTCCGTCCTTGCCCAGAAGCAGCCGCACGTAGACAATCCACTCATCGATCAGGACCATGCACGGCGCCGCTTCCTTGAGAAGTTCCCTTAGGCGATCGGCACCCGGGCTCACCCCAGCCTTATCCGCTCTTGCTACCTTCTCGTATCCCGCCTTTCCCAGGAGCTGCCACGCCATCTCGCCCCAAAGGGTGTTGACCTCGATCCCGTCGGGCTTGGTGTTCGAGTCGGCTGGGGAAAGGGCCGAACCAACCAGAACGGCTCGATTGATCTTCTCCGGAACGCTCGTGCCGGCCTCCTGGAGGACAGCGTCGAGTCCGGGCAAGTCGGCCGGAGCCACACCGGATGTGAGGTGATAGAGCGCAAGGAGCGAGTGGGTCTTCCCGCCACCGAAGTTCGTCTGCAGTTGGATGATCGGCTCCCCATCGGCAGCCGACAGGCGGCGAATCGCGCCAACCAGTAGCCGCTTGAGTCCCTCGGTGATGAAGGTACGCTCAAAGAAGTCGTGCGGATTCTGGTACTCGGCCGTCGCTTCGCCGCGATGAACCTGAGCCAGATCCGCAGCGAATTCCGCCTGCTGGTAGCGACCAGAGGCCACATCCGGATGGGGTGTAATCACCTCGCGCCACGGAAGGAGGCCGCCCTGTGGGCTGGCCTTCCGTGCTCGACTTGGCCGCCTTGCGATGCTCTCTTCGTGCCTGCTCCTCGTAGCGGGTGCGCTGCAGTTCCAGGACCTCGTGATAGACATCGTCGGCCTCCGAGGCCGAGACGTCGCGGAGAAGCCGCGTCGCCGTGTCGCCGGCACGGAGCGCATCGTCGAGACTGAACGGCTCTTGATGCGCCCAACGGTTACGGACATCGCGCAGTTCGCTGACATAGCTTCGCTGCGTATGGCCGAGCGTCTTCTTGAACACCTCGTGCCACTGGTCCCACATCAGCCGGAGAAGGCCGGAGGTATCCCAATGGAGCCCGCCGTCCTTGGTCTCGCTGACGATCCCGACCGTTACACCTTCCCATTTGTCGCCATAGACCGCCTTGAGCTCGCGCTTGACAAACGGCGCCAGCCCATTATTAAGGAACTCAAGGATCTTCCCCACACGTTCACGGTTGCTCGCTGCCATTCGTCTCTACCCCCTATCGAAATCGAAACCTTGTTGTTCTTGCGTGGTCCGAGGTGCCTCCGCTGCCATCCGCTTGATCTCAGGCCAAGCGATCGCGAGCGCGTTGTACCCAAGAGCTTCCTGTGCCCAGCCCTTCCGTTCGCAAACCTGATACAGACGATACGCGAGATCGCGCGCCGCATCGGCCATCGGCCCAACATCACGGAGGATGTCAGCTGCCGCGGACTCCCCCTCTGTCCCCAGGACGCGCACCATGTGGTGCGTGATCTCCCAGACCGTCAGACGGTCGTCGGTCGATGGATCCCAATCCGCAGGGAGCTCGCCGACGCTGAGAAGACGGACCTTCCCCGCACCGGAGCGAAGGATTCCCGCATCGACAAGGCCATGAACCGACGTGTTCTTGGCTTTGGACAGCGTCTCTGCCTCACCGAACGCCGCCTCGTTGAACCCGTACTGCTCGAACCAGGGCAATGCCCAACGTGTATCAGGATCGTAGTCCGCCTCTTGCTCGGAAAGGATCTCGTCGAGTGTCTGGTTGATCAGCGCCAGCGCCGTGCGAACCCGCATCGGTGACCCATCGGCCTCCAGCACCTCGCGGAAACGACTGAAGACAGCCATTCCCGGACCGATCGCCGCTTGCGCGAGATCGACGGGCGCGATGTTCCCGTGCTGCAGTGTGCGAATTGCTGGTGGAAGCTCCTCCTTCAACACTGTGAGGAATCCGTTGCGCGTTGTCCGTTGCGAGGTTTCGGGTCTTGGGCGGCAGACAAGGACAATCGAGGAGGCGAGCGCGTTTGTACCTCGCGCCACCGGCCGGTTGCTCAGTTCGCTGCGCACCGGCCAGGTACCCGTGATCGCAAGGCCGCTTTGGAGAAGCGCTTCCAGCATCGTCTCCCAACCGGTTGAAGCTGTATCGCCGTTCGTCTCAGATTCGGATTGCTTGAACGCGTAGAACAGGGTCAAAGGGACATCCGCTGCCTGGATGGATCGAAGCTTACTGAACACTTCCCGCATTCCCTGCTCAAAGAACTCTTTCGCTTCTTCTTTACCACCCTCAAACCGGTACGGCGTTGCCACCAACTCCTCAGTCTTGGGGGTGAGTAACGTCGCAAAGAGATTGGGATAGACATCCGCAAGGCTTCGGCGGAGCCAGACGTAGAAGAAGTCTGCCAGATCGGCATAGCCAATGTTGTCGTAGTACGGTGGGTCGGTACACACAAGCGCATTGTCGACAGAGGAAGTTGCCGTCGTTGAATCTGCAGCCACAACGTTTCCTCTGGCATCCGAGGGCAGACGTTCCAGAGCCTTTGCTATAGATCTGAGCGATACGGAAAGATCTCCCGCCGCCATTGCGAACGGATTCACATCTGGGTAGTCCCACGTCATCGGGATTGCCTGTCTAGCAAACGCAGTTACTGTTTGCTCACGTGATGCCGTCCATCGGGCAATCGTGCAGAGCGTGTTTGTGATCCGACTTATCCCAAAGGCCAAGTATGTAACCACGGCATCGGCGTAGGCTTGGGCGCCGGTGCCGCCGTCGGCAAGGTGGATTCCATCATTGGGAAGACCAGCGGTGCTTCGCCATCCCATACGCCTGTACTCGAAATCCAAGTGCCTTCTCCGGAAGATTCGTTTCGGGAGCCCATGACGGACAAGCCTTACTTGCGATCTCTTCATGTTCTGGATTCGGTTCGAAGTACACCCTTCCCCGATCGCCTTCGGCAACAATCGCCATCAGGCGGGCACCCATCCGTTCGGCTTTCCCTTCCGAACGCACATGATTGAACGGCACCGGCTCGCCGCAGACGATGCATCGTGTACCTCTCCGATTGACCGTACCCTCCTGCGGCTCTCCATCTCCTACACGAACCTCAAAGCGAACGGTTTTCTCTTCATGATCCACGATTGGCTCGACCCACGCCTGTTTCCCTTTCTTCTTGGAGAGCCAGAACGAGCGCACGAGCGGCATCTCGGCCCTGCAGGCAAAGTTCGGACACTTCACAGTGCGTGCCCACAGCCAGGCGATCACGGTGAGATCGCGTCCTACGTATAGTCTGAGATCTTCTCGCCCTTCCGCCATCTCCGCCGTGACCGTTACCTTGGGATAGAGGTGTCCAATCCGTTCCTCCGCCTGTTCACGCATCCATTTCCCGTAGTAACGCACATCCTCGGCGAGCCCTTCGGCGCGTTTCCATTTGCGATCCATCCCTTGGAGCGCCGGCGTCCCGCCGGCCCTTATCTTCTTTCTTGCAGCACTCGAAAAGCGCCAGCTTTCCGCACTCCGTGCGAGTCTTGCCTTGACAGGATTGCTTTCGATGTAGTCGATTGCCGCTTGTAGGTGTCGATCATCACGAATGTACCGGTCAAAATACTCCCGCTGCCAGACCTCTCCGCTGCGCCCGAGGCTCTGATTGATAGCCTTGGCTGTGAAGGATTTCCAACTATGGACCACTGCTGCCAGGGGATGACCCGCACGCGTTTCGATGAGCACGTGAACGTGATTCGGCATAATGCACCACGCGATCAGTCGGTAGCGTTCACCGTCGAAATGGAACAGGGCATTCTGGACGATTCCCGCGATCTCTTGGCGTTGGAGCCAGCATTCCCCATGACCCACATCCAACAACGTTTCAATGCGTTTGTGCCGCTCCACATCATCTAGCGCTTGTTGAGCGACGCGCTCCAGTACGTCGGGTGGCAGCGAATCGGCAAGCCGAAATGTGATGGACTGGAATAGCCCTGGTACATCGACATGCGGAAGGTAGCCTCTTGAATACCAACCTTTTGGGGCCGGCGAGACGCCGGCGCTCCCGGAGATGCCGGCGCTCCCAATGCTCTCAGGATTTACCGGAGGCTTGCCAGCGAACTTGGGCGGGATCTCGATCAGTGCCTTTGTAATCAGGACGGCAACCGGATTGAGATCGCTCGCGTGCGCTTCCAACCCGAGCCGTTGCGCTTCGAGCGGGATCGATCCTCCACCGCAGAACGGGTCGAGGACCGGAGGTGGATTCCCGCCGGTCGATCTCAAGATCTCCGCTCGCGCCCTATCCAAGACCTCCTCGTTGGTGGTGTTCTCCCACTTGACGAGGTCTTCAAGGATGCGAAACAGGCGTTGACGTTCCTGCTCCTGCGCTTTCTCGGTAGGGAACTTGTCAGGATGGCTCGACGGATCGTCGACAAGCGACGAAAAGAGCACGGCGCGACAAGCGGCTAATGGACGCCTGGCCCACCACAGGTGCAGTGTCGAGGGGTGCCCGTGACGAATCGACTTCTCCCGCGCCGACTCCTTGTTGATCGCCTCAAGTGGCAGCGCGACTTCGATCAGTTTCTTCTTGTGTGTCACAGCTACTCCTCCATATCGCGTGTCATCATGTGCACCATAGAAATACCGTTACCATCGCGTCTTTCGTCGTTATGGTACAAGCCTATGGAGCACTTTTTGGGGCAGTGCACCATACGATGCTTCTCCCCATGCTATGCATCAGCCCAATCCATGTAATGCGATGAACTAACTCATCGATGAATCGTCGCTTGTTTTGTCTTCATCTCCAGAGAGCGCTTCTGGTTCAAACGGATTGCATCTCAAATTGCATCCGGATTGCATCATGGCGAGATTGCCCCGGCGCTGTTTATCCTTTTCCCATGCCTATTCTGGAGCTTCTTGCATGCGCGAATTGCATCCGGATTGCATCCGGATTGCGTTATGAGAGGGGTTACTTAGCATTGGGATCCTCTCCAGAATCAGCACCGGGGAACCACCGGCCGGCCTTCGTTCTACCGCGAACGTGGATGTGGTCATCGGTCCTTAACTCGCGAAGAAGTGTCTGTACCTGTGCGGAAGAGAACATAGGGAGGACATTGCGCAATTCGCGGAGAGGGCTTCCCTCTCGTCTGTTGTCCTCGATATGCTTTAGCAGAAGAGCCTTGTTCGTGTCCCGATCGAGTCCCCTCCGTCGGGTGTACTCGCCTTTGCGCCCTACCATCCGGTAGTAACGTTGAGCAAGGAGGTACCGCGTTCCACGACCTCGCCCCACCCGCTCCAATGCGCCCTCCTCGACAAGCCCCCCAAGATGAGGCCTCAGGAATTCCGGGATCGCCACGTCGCGACTCACAAGATCGAGGACAAGAAGGTCCTGCGTGCTCGGAGGAGATGGTCTATCCGCAACAAACTCCTGCAGGAACTCCACAAACTGCGGATCGCGAATCTGTCCTTCAAGGCTCAGCGAGACTTGATGCTCGTCCTCATGTTCGGCTCGCAACCATAGCTCTAGCTGTGCCAGGCTCACAATCACCTTGGAACCTCCCCTTTATTCCATAGTCTCTCCAAGGAGTAGTTTACACTAGTTACGGCGAAGTCGGGTTCCTTTTCAAACGGCTGGCGCAAGTATCGACACACAGAATACTGCCCGTCGACCTCGACCAGTGCCAGGATATACGCGTCGGGCCGGTTGAGCGCTTTCAGAATCTCGTTCTTCGTCACAGTAACCGTTGTTGCGCCACTCACACGCCCCTTTACTTCGATGAAACGAATGGCACCCGTCTGAGGATCGCGGGATTCGATGTCGTAGCCCAGGTTATCACTCGAGACGTCGTGGGGTTCAAAGCCAAGTTGACGTTCGGTTTCCATCACGGCATCCATCGCCACCTTCTCAACGGCACGCGTTTCGCGCGCGAACGTGGCGGGCTTCTTCGTCCCTCGCAACTCATCGATCAGCCCCTGTGGAACGATGAGTGCACCCCCCAACACAACAGGCGCCAAGGGGAGAAGCTGCTTCTCCTGCTCCAGTTCGCGCAGCCGTCGCTCGAGGCGCGCGCGCAGCTCCTCGGCGCGCTCGTACGCACGGAGCCAGTTCATCTTCGGCTGTCGTCCCGCCTGCTCCTGAGCCTTGAGGTCCTGGGCACGTCGGTCCCAGTACATGATCTCCTTGGTCAGCCGATCTTTCACGGCGGCGTGGGTCTTGTCAATGACTGCCTCGCGGCGTTGACGCACTTCGGCTACGTGCTCGGGGACGATCCTCTCCACTGCGTGTTGTAGCACGACCTGCTCGGGGTCCTCTTCCCGCAACCATCTCTGCTCGAAGACCGAATGCAAAAGCTCGATCTCGTCGGGCGTGGCGGTGCGGTAGTCGAGGTACGGTGCATCGCCCGCCATCCGGGCCGCTCCGTTCTCGGTCACTTCCACGAACTGCATCCGCCGCGATGCAACTCGTTGCGATGCGACCCGGCGCAGGCCACTCTCGGTCATCCGCGCATCCTGAATCGTGTGCTCCAGATAGAAGAGCACGCGGACTTCATCGCCGTGATCTTCTTCATCAATTAGCACGGTCCCCTGCTTGAGCAGGCCTCCGTATCGTTCGAGGATCACGTCGGAGACGCTTTCCAGGAGGGGATGCCCAGGGCAGAGGAAGTCGGCCACTGGTTTTCCTTGCACTGCCACGAGTTCCTTGTGAAACGTCACGCGTTGATACTTTGCGAGGACTCGATCTCGTGCCCCGGAGGCACGGGCATGGTTGCGCACAAGTGTTGGCACATGGGTGATCTCGTACCGCCCCGTCTCGCGCTCGTGGATCGTTCCCCCTAGCCTCCTGAATGCCTCGATGAAGAAGCCGCGAATGTAGTGTGGCTGAAGTCGTCGGGCTTCGGCTCGTTCCATTCGCTCGCGGATCTGCATGACCATTCTCTCATCCAAGAGGTCGTCTGTGATCGCCCGCTCTTTCAGGAGTTGCCTAATCTTCTCGGGGTCGAACGCTTCGTCGACCTTGTGCGAAAGCCGCTCGCGCACGTCGGGCCGTTCGCCGTAGCGGATCGCCTCGATGAGAAGGTCGCGCAGTTCGGTTCCCCGAAACACGTCGCCGAGGATATCGAAAACGGCTCCGCCGAGCGCTTCACGCTCCCGTTCGAGCTTCTTGAGGAGGCGAAGGTATACATCTCCTTCCCGCGTTTCGTGCGCACACAGGTTCCACATGTGGCAGACCTCGGTCTGGCCGATGCGGTGGATCCGCCCGAAGCGCTGCTCAAGGCGATTGGGGTTCCACGGAAGGTCGTAATTGACCATCAGATGGGCTCGTTGGAGGTTGATCCCTTCGCCGGCAGCATCCGTTGCCACGAGGATGGAGACGTCGCGATCTTGGGTGAACCGATTCTGCACGTCGCGACGCGCATCGCGGTGTATTCCGCCGTGAATCGTGACTACCACCTCGGGACGTCCGAGAAGCGTTTGGATGCGTTCAATGAGGTAGCTGATCGTGTCGCGGTGCTCGGAGAAGATGACAAGCTTCCGCCGATTGCCGTCTGGATCGACCATGTGCGTCTCATCCTGCAGGAGGTCGCGGAGCTTGGCCCACTTGGTGTCTTGATGAGTTTGCCGCACCCGGTAAGCGATCTGCTCGAGTTCGAACAGTGTGGCGATTTCGCGTTCCAGCTCTTCGATCGTCTGGCTGGCCGTGGCCGAATCGATGATCCGCTCTTCGGTATCCTCGTACTCGGCACTGGGGGCTTCGTCAAGGTCATCCCAGCTCTCGGCATCGAGATACGGGAGCTTGGGCGCACCGTTCAATTTGAACTCCGCCCCGCGCTTGAGGAGTTTTTCCTCCGCCAAACGGCTTTCCAATCGTTCTCGGCGCCGCTTGAGCGATTGATAAATCGCCTCCGGTGAGGAGGCGAGGCGGCGTTGAAGGGAGGTTAGAGCAAAGCCCACCGTCCCTCTGCGACCGCCGTTCTCGATGCGATCCGCGCGGTTGAACTCGTCACGCACATAGGCGGTAACCCGTTCATACAGCTGTGCCTCCGGGCCGGAGAGCTTGTATTCAACAGTGTATGCTCGTCGCTCTGGGAACAGGGGTGTCTTGTCGAACTTGAGGAGCTGCTCCTTGCTGAGACGGCGCATCATATCAGAAGTATCTACGCTGTGCGCCTCCTCGCGGTAGCGCCCCTCGAAACGGTCCGCATCGATGAGAGAGAGGAACAGCTGGAAGTCCGGCTCTTTCCCGTTGTGAGGAGTGGCAGTGAGGAGGAGAAAGTGCCGGGTGAGCTTTGAGAGAAGCTTCCCAAGTTGATGACGCTTCGTATACTTGATCTCGTTACCAAAGACGGTGGCCGACATCTTGTGGGCCTCGTCGACCACGATCAGATCCCAATCGGTCTGTTTGAGCTTCTCCTGCACGTCCTCATTGCGGCTTAGCTTGTCGAGTCTTGCGATGACGAGGTTGCTCTCCTGGAACCAGTTGCCGCTACGAGCCGATTCCAACTTGTCGTTGGTGAGGATCTCGAACGGGAGGTGGAACTTCTCCCACATCTCGTCCTGCCATTGCTCAGCGAGCATCCCCGGACAGACTACCATGCACCGCTCTACGTCTCCCCGTGCCCGCAACTCCTTGATCAGAAGACCAGCCATGATTGTCTTTCCCGCACCAGGATCATCGGCAAGGAGGAAGCGAAGCGGCTGACGGGGGAGCATCCTCTCGTAGACGCCTGTAATCTGATGAGGTAGGGGGTCAATCACGGACGTGTGAACGGCAAGCAGCGGATCAAAGAGGTAGGCTAGCCGAATTCGGTGGGCTTCCGAAGCGAGGCGGAAGAGATCTCCGTCTGCCTGGAAGCCCCAGATGAGACCTGGCTCGACGAGCGAGAGTCCCGGTTCGTTCTCGCGATAGAGGAGACGGCTCTCGGTGACGCCATTAGGCTGCTTATACGTCAGCTCGACGGCGTCGGAGCCGATCCACTGGACGTGAACCACGGTGACAGGCTCTCCGAGTATGACCCCGCGAACCTTGCTCCCGGATGTGAGATTCTCAAGTTTCAAACAACGCCACCTTCTATCCTGCTGCCTTATTGTTCGCCGCAGTTTCCCCTCGAAGCCAAGCATCGCGCCGTTGCCGGTCTTCTTCTGCGCACGGTTTTTCCTTATCATATCCCGTTAATTCACTCATTGTACAGGGTTCTCCCCCTCGGGGCGAAACCCAAAACAGTGTCTTGGAAATCCGCGCGGTGGGGAAGCAAGGTAGAACAGACTGCTCCGTGAGCGGCTTGTCCAATCGTAGTGTTGTTCACTTAAGAAGGCAAGCAACATGAAGAGAAAAGGCCCGACCGTTTCTGGCCGGGCCCGTTATTGTTGCCGTATTCTAGCTAAGGAGCGTTTTCGCTTAGAGCTCAGCGAGCTTCTTGTACTCCTGGTATCGCTCCATGTACTCCTCCTCGAGTCGCTTGTGCAGGCGTTCGGCCTCTTGCGGGAACGATGTTACCAGGCTCGAGTAGCGCACCTCGCCCATCAGGAACTCGTGGAAGTCGCCGGTCGGTTCCTTGGAGTCGAGTACGAACGGGTTCTTCCCCTCACCCTTCAACAGTGGGTTGTAGCGGTAGAGCGGCCAGTAACCGACTTCGACGGCGAGCCTCTCCTCTTCCTGGGTCTTCCCCATCCCCTTCTTTAAGCCGTGATTGATGCACGGGGCGTAGGCGATGATGATGCTCGGCCCGGGGTAGCTCTCCGCTTCGAGGAAGGCCTTCAGAGACTGGTTTTTGTTCGCACCCATGGCGATGGAGGCGACGTACACG
>JAUWNQ010000094.1 GCA_030612565.1 Candidatus Bipolaricaulota bacterium
TTCCCTGCCTGCCTGCACACCAATCGTAACCAGAACACGTGTATCCCCATACGACGCCAGCACGGCTCCATTCGCCTGCTTGGCCAAATGCCCCGTCTCCAGGGTGATTTCTTTTCCGTTCAGCTCAATACTTTCTCTGATGATCATCGTTTCCTTAGACTCCTCTGATTCCTAGTCGTTGAATCAATTTCTTGTATGCAGTGAGGTCATGGCTCTTGATGTACTTCAATAACCGTCGGCGCTGGCCGACCATCTTGCGCAGACCCCATTGGGAACTAAAGTCCTTCCTGTGCTCGTTCAGATGTCCTGTCAGCTCTTTGATCCGCTCGGTGAGCATCGCAACCTGGACTGCTGCGGATCCTGTATCCGTACCACTCTTCCCGTAGTTCTTGACGATCTCTTCCTTCTGTTCCCGTGTTAGACTCATTTGTTCCTCCTATTGAACCCCGCTTCCGAGATGGGGTGATCCCTCATCCCAGGAGGGGGCCGATCAGTTTCTGTAGCGTTTTGCTATCCTCTTTACCTCGTGTTTTACGCGCTCCTCGTCGATTGTGAGGAGTTCCTTATCCTTTAGGAGGAACCGACCGGCAACGATCACGTCGGTCACATCCTCCATGTGTGCCGCGTAGACAAGCGCTGAGAAGGGGGCGTAGGCAGGGAGGGTCCGAATGCTGGCGAGGTCGATCAGGACGAGGTCAGCTGGTTCGCCGATGGCGAGCCGTTTCGCCCCCATTCCGAGCGCCTCAGCCCCGACCCGAGTGGCCATCTCGACCACATCACGGGCTGGGAGGGATGTTGGATCCTCTTCTATTCCCTTTCCCAAGAGCGTTGCCATCCGCATCTCTTCGATCATGTCCAGGCTGTTGTGCGTCGCCGCACCATCGGTCCCCAAGGCGACCCGCACCCCGGCCGCGCGCATCGCCGCGAGTGGGGCAATACCGTTCCCCAACTTGGCGTTGCTCTTCGGACAGTGAACAACCGTCACTCCCCGCTCGGCGAGCAGTCTTATATCTGCCTCATCGACCCGCACACAGTGGGCGACCAGTGCCGGGGCCGCCACGGTCGGAACCGAAAAGGCGCCGATCCGATCGAGAGCAAGAACAGGGCTCAGCCCCAGGTTCTCCTGACACCACTCTGTCTCCTCTGCCGATTCCGCCAGGTGGGTGTGAATGGGAACCGCGTACTTTCCCGCGAGGTCGATCGCCGCGTGCCAGACTGGTTCGCCACAAGTATAGATGGCGTGCGGGCTGACCGCGGTCCTGATCCGCCCGTTCGCGGCTCCCTCCCAGTGAGTGATCGCCTCTTCCGCCTTCTTTAACTCCTTCTTTCCATGTGCGTCGAGCCTCTCAGCGATGATCCCGCACGAGAGGAGCGCCCGCACGCCAGCCTCTTCCACCGCACGCCCGATAGCGTCGGTGTGAAAGTACATGTCCGCACAGGTCGTTGTCCCTCCGCGGATCATCTCGGCTAAACCGAACAACGCCCCCCAGTAGGCCTCCTCCGGGTAGAGATCCTTCTCGAGCGGCCAGATATGCTCTTCCAGCCAGACGCGCAGCAAAAGGTCATCGGCAAGGCCACGAAAAAGGACCATTGGGAGGTGTGTATGAGCGTTGACAAACCCCGGAAGGACGAGCTTCCCCCCCCCGTCGATGACCGTTTCGCCGGTATGAAGAGGTAACTCTTCCTCGCTGATAGCGCTGATCGTTTCCCCTTCGATACGAAGCTGAATGACCTTGGCCGCTCTCTCCGCGTCCGTGACCGCGACGATATTCCTAAGAATTATCCCCAATCAAAACCTCTCTGTCTGTCCATCTTTCCTGAATTATAGCTGTTTTGCAATGGGGCCGCAACGTATCTTTCGCCGGCAGCTTCTTGCCCTCATCCTCTGTAAACCGTTATTATATTGAGAACATGATGAATGATAAAGGTCGGCGATTGGGGCAAGAGGGAGAGGATCGGGCTTGCCAATACCTGCGCCAACAGGGGTACGAGATCATCGCGCGCAATTGGCGTTCGCGGTTCGGCGAGATCGATATCATCGCCCGTGATGAGGGGAGCCTGGTCTTCGTCGAGGTGAAGGCCCGCTCAAAGGCCGGGTTCGGCGGACCGGAAGCGGCGCTCGGCGTGCACAAACGCAAACGGGTCGTCGCGGCTGCCAAGGCTTACCTGAGCGTGGTCGAAAGCGATCTCCCGGTTCGCTTCGACCTCGTCGCCCTACAGGGAGGAGAGGTCACGCTGTACAAGGGTGCGTTCCGCGAGGAAGAAACATGTTTGCACGCTTACTGAGCGCCGTGGTGGTCGGGATCGAGGCACAGTTGATCGAGGTCCAGTGTGACGTCGCCGGCGGCCTCCCTGCCTTTCAGGTGGTCGGCCTCCCCGAAAAGGAGATAACAGAGAGCAGGGAGCGGATCCGTAGTGCGATCAAGAACTCGGGCTACACCTTCCCCGCAAGACGGATCACCGCGAATCTCGCACCGGCTGACCTGCGAAAGGAGGGGGTGGGTTTCGACCTTCCAACGGCGCTTTCTATCCTCATCGCCTCGAATCAGATCAGGTCGCCGTCCACGCGCTACCTGATCGTGGGCGAGCTCTCGCTCGATGGGGAGGTGCGCGGGGTACACGGAGTTCTACCGATCACTCTCTCCGCCAACGGCGCGCACCTCGATGGAGTGATCGTTCCCGCAGCGAATGCTATTGAAGCGGCCCTTGTCGACGGGGTCGCTGTCTACCCTGTAAAGACCCTCGCCGAAGCGGCCGCCTTCCTCAATGGCGAGAAGGTTCTTCCCCGGTTCACGATCGATCGCGAGGGAGTGATGGAACGGATCGCGCGCGCGCCTACGGTCGATATCCACGGCGTCAAGGGACAGGAACAGGCGAAGCGGGCCCTCGAAGTAGCGGCCGCCGGAGGGCATAACCTCCTCTTAATCGGTCCTCCAGGAGCGGGAAAGAGCATGCTGGCGCACGCCCTCCCTGGGATTCTTCCTCCCCTCTCCTTCGATGAGGCCCTCGAGGTAACACGAATCTACAGCATTGCAGGGCTCCTTGCCCAGGATACCCCGTTGATAACACAGCCGCCGCTCCGCGCCCCGCACCACACCATCTCCTACGCGGGGATGGTCGGAGGAGGGCACGGCATCCCTGGGCCGGGAGAGATCACCCTCGCTCACCACGGGGTTCTTTTCCTGGACGAGCTCCCCGAGTTCGACCGCCGTGTCCTGGAGACCCTGCGCCAGCCGCTCGAGGATCGATCGATCCTCATCTCCCGCGCTGGGGTCTCGGTGCGCTACCCGGCGAGCTTCACCCTTGTTGGGGCGATGAACCCTTGCCCGTGCGGACACCTTGGCGACCACTTACAGGCATGCACGTGCAGTCCCTATGAGATCAAACGCTATCGCAAGCGACTCTCAGGCCCGTTCCTCGATCGGATCGATCTCGTCGTCGAGGTTCCCCGGTTGACCCCGGAGGAACTCCTCGCCCGCCCCCCCCGGGAGGTTTCGGCCGCCCTCCCGACTAGAGTGGGAGCGGCAAGGAGGGTACAATGGGAGCGATTACGAGATGAACCAGGCCGTTTCTCAAACGCCCAACTGGATTCGCAAGAGATCACGCGGTACTGTTCGCTCGATAAGGAGGCAGAGGGGCTCCTGAGGATGGCGATCGACCGATTTGCGCTGAGCGCGCGCGCCTACACCCGCGTGTTGAAGGTGGCGCGAACGATC
>JAUWNQ010000114.1 GCA_030612565.1 Candidatus Bipolaricaulota bacterium
GCGGCCGGTCTACTGGACCCTGTTCATGGGCGACCGGTTGATGTGGACGCTAATCATCGCATCGACCACGATGCTGTTGACATGGCTCATCGCCATCCCACTGGGGATCTACTCCGCGACCCACCAGTACAAGCCGAGCGATCATACCCTTACTTTCTTCGGTTTCTTAGGGCTTTCCGTCCCCAACTTCTTCTTCGCGCTGGTTGTGCTGTGGGTCCTTGTCGCGATCTTCAAGGTAGGGAACTACGGTTTGGGAGTCGGTGGACTGTTCGACAATCGCTTTATCGGGGTTCCCTGGTCGCTGGCGAAGTTTTGGAACCTCTTGTGGCACATTTGGCCGGCGTGGCTGGTGATAGGCACCTCCGGGATGGCCGGGTTGCTGCGCTACATGCGCGGGAGCTTACTCGATACCCTGTCGCTCCAGTACGTCCAGACGGCACGCGCCAAGGGTCTGAACGAACGGGTCGTCGTCTACAAGCACGCGGTCCGAAACGCGATCAATCCGCTGGTAAGCATGCTCGGGATGAGCCTTCCCGGACTGGTCTCCGGCTCTCTGGTGACGGCGATCGTCCTCAACCTGCCAACGGTTGAGCGGGCGTTCTTTTCTGCCTTGCAGGGGCAGGATACGTACGTGATCATGGGCGGGCTCCTCTTCTTCAGCTTATTCTTGCTGATTGGGAACCTGCTCGCGGACATCCTGCTCGCCTGGGTCGATCCACGGATCCGCTACGGCTAGGATTTTAAGGAGATAAGAAGACTATGGCGTGGTTTCGTAGGAAGAAGAACTTAGAAGAAGAGGTCGGAAAACGCGAACACGTAAGCCGCTCCCAGGGGCAGATGATCTGGCGCGCCTTTCGTAAACACCGCTTGGGCAACATCGGCATGGTTATCGTGCTGATCCTCGTGGTGAGTGCGGTCTTTGCGGAGTTTGTCGCGCCATACGACTATAAGGACCACTACAATTCCTACTCCTTCTCTCCCCCGTCTACGCTCCATTTCCGCAGTGATGATGGTTTCTCTTTGCGCCCGTTTGTATACAAGACCACGCGGCAGTTCGACCGGGTGACCTATACACCGACCTTTGTCGAGGACACGAGCACAAAATACTACATCCGCTTCTTCGTCCGCGGCTCCGAGTATAGGCTGCTGGGCCTGTTTAAGACCGACATTCACCTCTTCGGAGCCCGCTCATCGGACGGGAACGAAGCGATGGTCTTCCTCCTTGGAGCGGATGGGTATGGACGCGATCTGTTCACCCGTACCATGATCGGAGGGAGGATCTCCCTTGCGGTCGGTCCGCTCGTCATCCTGATTATCTTCCCGATCGGGATCGTTATGGGAGGGATCTCCGGGTACTACGGCGGGGGAATCGACATGTTCCTGCAACGGTTTGGGGAGGTCTTCATGGCGATACCCGGCCTGCCGATCCTCCTGGTGATGGGGGCGGCCCTGTCAGGATTTGGATTCCCTGCCACCATTGTCTTTCTGGGGATCATCGCGGCCTTGGCCATAGTTAGCTGGGCCGGTATGGCGCGGATAATCGGCGGGCAGGTCATTGCTATCCGCCAGATGGACTTCGTTGCCGCCGCAAAGGCGGCCGGATCGAGCGATATACGGATCATCCTTCGCCACATCACCCCGAATATAACGAGTTACCTCGTCGTCGCAGCGACGTTGACCATCCCAGGGATGATGCTCACCGAGGCGGCGCTCTCCTTCCTCGGATACGGTATTCACGAGCCGATGACGAGTTGGGGACAGCTGTTGAACGCTGCGACGAACATCTCGGGGATCGAGGAACACCCGTGGCTCCTGATCCCAGGGATCTTCATCGTCATCGCGGTCCTTGCGTTCAACTTCTTGGGGGACGCCCTGCGCGACGCGGTCGACCCGTTTACCATCATCTAAAATGCGCTTAAGTTTGCATCCCATCTAGAATTCCGGTAACCTTTACCGGTATATATTCCTGTTGCGAGAGGCGGTTTTCGGTATGGAGCGAATCGAGAGGACGTTCATCGAAGAGGAGATGGAGCAGTCCTACATCAACTATGCGATGAGCGTCATCCGTGGTAGGGCGATCCCCGACGTGCGCGATGGGCTGAAGCCCGTGCAGCGACGGATCCTCTACGGCCTACGGGAACTTGGCCTGATCCCCTCCAAACCGCACAAGAAATCGGCGCGCATCGTCTGTGAGGTGATGGGGAAGTTCCCTCCGCACGGAGATACGGCCATCTACGATACGATGGTCAACATGGCACAGCCATTCTCCTACCGCTATCCGCTAGTTGATGGACAGGGTAACTTCGGGTGCTTCACCGGCGAGACCAAGATCAAGTTGCTCGATGGGACGGAGAAGTCATTCGAGGAGTTGGCGAAGCTGCCGCCTGATGAGGTCTTTTACGTCTATTCCGTAGACGAAAGCGGAAGGATCGTCGTAGGCGAGGGGAGGAATGCCCGGATTACCCGACACAATGCCTCGCTCATGGAACTTACGCTGGATAACGGCGAGACGGTCCGTTGCACTTCGGATCATCGATTCCTACTGCGGGATGGGACGTACAAACAAGCGCGGGATCTCACCGCAGGTGACCCGCTCATGCCGGGTTATTTCGACACGGCCCCGATCAAAGAGGGGTTAAATGATTACTTGCGGGTCAAGCAACCGCTCATCGGACAGTGGGAGTTTGTGCATCACTTAGCGGATGAGTTCAATGTCCACACCGGTTGCGTTTCCCGGTTCAAGGGCCCCTTCGTTCGACACCACAAGGACTTCAATCGTTGGAATAATTCACCACGGAACATAGAACGGATGAGTTTCTTAGCGCATTTACATCTGCACGCGGCGCAGATCACTGAACTCTGGGCGGACGAGGAGTTCAGAGCCAAACAGCGGCAGGGTGCCCAGCGCTATTACCAAGAGCATCCGGAGGCTTTGGAAGCCCGTCGGCAGCGTCTCGTCCGGCAAAATCGCAGTGAGGAGTTCCGTGCTCGAAACGCTCCCAGGATTGCTCAGGCTCTGCGTGCCCATTACCGTGAGTATCCGGAGAGACGGAAGGAGATCTCCCAACGGATGAAGGCTCTCTGGGCCGATCCGGAGTATCGCCGGAAGATGTCCGAGGCGCTCACGGGGATCGAGAAGCGCCCGCTCAGCCCAGAGCAAAAGGAGCGCGTCGCTCGAATCATCTCCGAGAAGAGTCGCCGTATGTGGGCAAATGACGAGATGAGAGAGAGGATCATCCGAGCGATTACGGAGGCGCTCGCTTCCGAGGAAGTTCGCAGGAAGCTATCCGAGAGATCTAAGCGCTCTTGGGAGGACCCTCAGTATCGGGCTAAGTTTCCCCGCGATCACTTCACCCGGATGGCAC
>JAUWNQ010000175.1 GCA_030612565.1 Candidatus Bipolaricaulota bacterium
CTCGTGTGAGAAGGCCTGCCGCTAGAAGTCCCAGTCCGTTTGTGGGGAGGGAAGGCGAAGGACGGTATCGAGCTGCGCGAGAAGACCCTGCGAGCCGGAGAGTTCATCGGTCCACGCAAGCCCAGTAGCAGGGCGCACCCCCAGCCAGAGGCGGGTGAACGCGTTGATCGACGCGTTCAGAATAGGCAAGCCCTTCTTCCTTCCTGGCTTGGCGCTCGATAAGGGGCCAAGGGTGACGATGTAGTCCCCTGCAGCACCGCTCCAGCGGTTCTCTCTATCAAAGAATCGCTCGACCGGATCCGTGAGGACGAGGTTGAAACGTACTGTATCACCGGGTAGTCGCGTCTGCTCAAGGCACCCGGGAAGGTCGATGATGCGTGCCTGCCAGTAGGCGCTCGCTGACATCCGGTTCTCGTGCTGCGACTTGCTCGTGATCTCGCGTGCCTTGAACGGTTGGGCGAGAAGGTCCTGCAGTTGAATTCCCGGTGGCTCGCATAACTTCACGGAATGGACCTGATCACCCAGTTGTTTCAGGAGAGCGAGGAGTTCGAGGAGCTCCTCCTTCGTCCGATAGGACATCCACCGGATCGTGTAGGGGCCATTCTCGACGGCCTTGGTCGAGCACCAGAAGTGATGCGTCAACTCGCCGCTCGCTGCGTCTATGTAGCCGAGACCAAACCCGTTCTCGCTCCAGAGCATATCGGCCTGCGTCATCTCAGGAGGGGTCACGGAACAGGTACCATGCCGCCGCAGGCGAGCGAGGCGGGACCGATGTACCATCTTCCACTCCTTTATCGTAATCCGCGTGGGAATAGGGGGACGAAGATCGATATTGAGGTCGGCAGGGTCGAAGGTACACCAGTGCTCGTAGCTTCCGTTCCCAAACCCTAGCTGGTTGTAGTAGCCCTGCTCGAAGATGCCGAGCAGGGCAACCTTCATCCCACAAGTTGCTTCTTGCGCAAGCGCCTGTGCCGTAAGGGTACTTGCCAGCCCGCGCTTGCGTGCGACGCGGCTCGTGGCGACGCCGGTGATGAGGGAGATATCCAGGTCCTCTTCGAGATAGCGCAGGGTGCCAGGGGAGGTATTCACCATGCACTCTGCCTCGCCGTTCACCTCGGCGACCATCGTGCGTCCGCACTTGAGGACGGCGTCCATCGCCTTTTCGTATTCCTTCTTCTCCAGCCAGCCGACCTCACGCCAGATACGGGTGGCGGCCTTCTTGTCTCTATCAGGGTCATATCCTCTGTACTTCATCATCGCATGTAGATCCCACCGTTCGCGTTGATCGTCTCCCCGGTGATGTAGCCTGCCTCCTCGGAGGCGAGGAAACAGACGAGGGCGGCGATCTCATCCGGCTCGGCGACACGATGAGCCGGGATCTTGGCGCGAATGGCGTCGCCGCTCTTCGCGAGCGCGGCTGCGTTCATCTCGGTGTTCGTGTAGCCGGGGGAGACGGCGTTCGCCGTGATCTTGGGGGCGAGTTCCAACGCGAGGGACTTGGTCAATCCGATCAGCCCCGCCTTGGCCGCGGCGTAGTGCGCCCCGTGGTTCGACCCGGTCATTGCGCGCAGACTGCAGATGCTGACGATCCGTCCCCACGGCTCGGCCTTGAGGTAGGAAAGGGCGGCCTTGACCGTGTACAGGGCTGAGGATAGGTTTACCGCAATGGCGCGGTTCCAGTCGGCGATCGTCATCTCGTCGATCGTGCGGTGTTGGGAGAATCCCGCGTTGTTGACCACGATACGGATCCCACCGAAGCGCTCAGCCGTCTCTTCGACCAGGGTGCAGACTTGGTCGTAATCACCGACGTCGGCACGGACCGCAACCGCGCGCCCACCAGCCTGTTCTATCTCCTGGACCAGGGCGTTCGCTTGATCGGCCCGCTCCAGGTAGTTGATGCTAACGCCGTAGCCAGCAAGTGCTAGGCGACGGGCGATCGCCGCACCGATTCCACGCGAGCTTCCCGTGATTACGGCTCCAGGTAAATCCTTTACAGGATGATCTTTAGTCGTCATAGTCTCGCAATTATAGGGGAGAGGCGCGGGTCCATCACCTCCATAGGTGAGGAAAACCTTGATTTCATTCTAGATTCTGATTATCCTAGCCGGGGATATTCTGTAAGGAGGTAACAATTGAATAAAGGTCGAATCCCCTTGAAGGAGCTGGCGAGCCTTCCCAGTTTCTACTTCCCCTCCCCCTCTTGGGACCAGGAACGGATCGCTTTCTACTGGGATAAGAGCGGGCAGAGGGAGCTCTACCTGATCGATCTCCAAAGTGGTGCGCCACGCAGTGGTTCACCACGAGGTGACGTACCACACGGTGGCTCGCCACGCAGTGGCAGGCCACGACAGTTGAGCCACGGCGAGGTTCCTCGCTCCCTTCGTGCAGGCTTCGTCTGGAGCAGGGACGGGAAGTCGATTGTCTTTGCCAAGGATCGGGGCGGGAACGAACAGCACGACCTCTACGCGATCGACACCCAGAGTGGAGTTGTTCGGCAGCTCACCGACACGCCGACTGCGCAGGAGATCC
>JAUWNQ010000088.1 GCA_030612565.1 Candidatus Bipolaricaulota bacterium
CTGACTAGATATTTACCCTCTGCGCACGATTTCAGTTCCATACTGGGCGGAGAGGCGGTCGATGGTTCTATCGAGGGCGGTATCCTCCTCGTCGAATAGAGAGAGCTGACGGGCCGTCGCCTCGCTCAGCCGGCCGACTCCCACCCCAATGAGACGCACCCCACGTCCCTCGAAGGGCACACGCCTACGCAGGAGGTCAAGGGCAAACTCCTCGATCAGATGAGTGGAATCGGTACGTACCCCGAGGCTGACCTGGCGGGTGACCGTCTGAAAATCGGGGAAACGGACCTTGATACGCACCGTCTTTCCGAGCAGGTTCTCCCGTCGTAGTTGTGTTGCCACCTCGTGTGCCAGGCGCCGAATAACTCCTTCGATCTCCTCTATTTGGTAGATGTCCCGTGAAAAGGTCACCTCGCGTGAGATCGATTTCGCCTCTTGACTCACCCTCACCGGGGTCGTGTCCTCCCCGCGGGCGAGTTGGGAGAGGGTGCTACCTCCTGTCCCGAATTCGCGCACCAAGAGTTCGAGTGGAGCCACCCGCAGATCGCGGATGGTGGAAAGGCCGAGGCTGCGGAGCCGACGTTCGGTAACCTTCCCTACTCCCCAGATCATCCGCACAGGGAGAGGATCGAGGATCTGTTGTACATGTTCCTCCTCGATGATCACCAAACCGTCAGGCTTTTCGAGCTCGGAGGCGAGCTTGGCGAGAAACCGGTTGGGGGCTAGCCCCACCGAACAGGTGAGGCCAGTGATCTCTTGCACGCGCGCTTTGGCCATGACCACGATCTCTGCCGCTGCGCCTAAGACCCGCTCACTCCCGGTGAGATCGAAGAACGCCTCGTCGATTGAGACGGTCTCCACAAGGGGTGTGTATTCAGAAAGGATCTTGCGCACCTGGAGAGAGATCTCCTGGTACCGGGAGAAGCGAGTTGCGAGATAAATCCCATGGGGGCAGAGTTTCCTTGCTTTCGCCATCGGTATAGCGCTCCCCACACCGTACTTACGAGCTTCATAGGAGGCCGTCGAGACCACTCCGCGTGGCCCCAAACCGCCGACGATCACCGGTTTCCCACGGTAGGAGGGCTCGTCGAGCTGTTCCACGGCGGCGAAGAAGGCATCCATGTCCAGGTGGGCAATCTTGCGAGCCTGTCCGTTCATGACTGGCCCAGGTTCTCCCGAAGGAAGGTCGCCGCCTCGGGAGCGGTGAGGTCGTTCACCACCCGGTAGGATGCGTTTCCGTACCCTGAGCTGTGATGAGGGGGCGTTTCCGGGAAAGGAAGGGCGGCGAAGGATTCCTTAGAAAAAGGGATCGCTCCCTCTTGCGCGAGCTCACCCGCGAGTGACCATAATCGCGCGAAGCGCTCTTCTGTCCCGCCAACAGGCTCTTGGTCAACGAGAAGGCGTGTTAGTCCATCTATCTTCACCCCGCGGTCCTTACACGCGCGTAGGTGAATGCGTCCCCTTTGTTTTGCCGGATCGATTACCTGCAATCCCTCCTCTTCAGCCCCTGCCAGAGAATCGAGCGCTTCCCACTCGCGCGACAACTCGTTTGCAAAACAAGCCCGATCCTTAAGAAGATGGTCGATCCCAAATACTGCCTGGTAGACCAGCTTCTGCAGATCGACCAGCTCCATCCCTGGATGGAGTGCGACCTCTTCTCGTAGAATCCTCCGCAAGCTCTCCTTCTCGTTCACGCCTAAGAAAGGATAGGATGAGGCGCGAGGTGGATCAAGGCGCGGAAGACCAAGAACACACATACCTTGATCCCCGTCGAATGGCCATCCGTTCAAGATCCTGTTGCGTAAACCTTTTCTACCGCTTGTCTTCAAGCTTGGATTCTAGTTTCAAGCATTTTACCGGGGGCGCAAAGATCGCTGAGATGAAGCATTAAAGTTTCCGTGCTACCCTCTGCGTGCTCCGCGTCCTCGGCGGTGAAAGCTTCTGTTCGGCCTCCAGCTTTACTCCGCAACCCGCGCGGAGAAGAGGTTTGTGCAAGAACCTGTCAAGACGATAACGAATCCGGAAACTTGTACGAGTGGTGGGGTGTAGATCGTGCGAGGTGATAGAGATGAAGATTCGACTTAGCTTAATCCTAACCATCCTCCTCATCGGACTTATCGGAGGATCGGTACTGGTCAGTGCACAAGGAACGCCGACCCCGCTCGGGATCATCCCCTCTCCAAATCCGGGGTCGCTCACGGTAAACGTGTGGACGAATAAGTCGACCTACATGGTCGGCGAGACCGCGCAGATCTACTTCACGGTGAACCAGCAAGCGTACATTTATCTGTACGATCTGCAACCGGACGGGATCGTGCGCCTGGTCTTCCCAAACGCCTACTCGCAGAACAACTTCGTCGCCGCTGGCACGCACGTGCTCCCGGATGCGAACTACCAGTTCGTGATCGCTCCCCCTACCGGGTTGGAACAGCTGCAGATCTTTGCCAGCTTAACCCCGCTCAACCTCACGCCTAGTGCATACGGTGAGCCATACCCCCAGGTCGCCCCGCAGGGTATCCAGGGGCAGATCATGGGGATCACTCCCCAGCCGACATGGGCGACCGCCTGGACCTCGTTCACCATCGTCGCGGGTTACGGGTACACTCCACCGACCGGTTACACCCCGCCTCCACCAAGCTACACCCCTCCCTATCCTCCCTGGTACTACCCGTACCCGCCGTTCTTCGGTTGGGGTTCGGGAGGAACATGGTACTGGTCGAATGGGCAATGGCAGTGCGGGATACCGTCGAGCGGATGGTACTGGTACTTTGGGCCGGACGGGAAGTGGCGCTTCAGGATCCATATTCAGATCGGCGGAAGTTAATACCAGCACTACCTCCCGCATAGCGAGGGCCCGGATCACTGCCGGGCCCTTCCTCTCTTTCTTCTCTCGAATTTACAAAGGCGGCCTTCCCCTTCAATCTTTGGTAGAATAGGGCACCTTTATGTTGAAAAGGACGGCGCGTGGCACTTCAATGGACGATCGAACAGGCACGGATATATCAACTCTGGTCAGTGGGACTGCACGGATCATCATACGAACAGGGAAAGGCCGGGATTCACACCTGTTTCCGGGACCTCGGAGGAATTCAGCTCGATCCCCTTCCCATCCTCGGTCGTAACCACGACCTCGTGATCCAGGCCCGCATCGATGGTACGCACCCCGGAGACACGCTCGCCTTGATTCACGAGGAGCGGCTCGGGTTCGAGTACTGGGACAAGGTCCTCTGTGTGCTCCCGATCGAGACGTTCTCCTGGTTCCGCTCTCTGATGGATGCCGGTGGCAATGAGTGGGAGCGGTCCCGTGAACAGAGACTGAACCAGGAACATCCAGGGGCGATAGATGCTGTCTATGCGAGCATCAAGAGGCACGGCCCCCTCTCCAGCCGCGAGCTGAAGGAGTTTGATATCGCCCAAGGGGATCACCGTGGTTGGAAGTCAACCAAGGCGGCAAATGCCGCTCTGGAGGTGTTGTGGAATCGGGGGGAGTTATCTGTCTGCAGCCGCAACAACTATCGGCGCTACTTCGACCTAACTGAGCGGGTGATCCCAAAAGGATCCTACGATGGTTCAGCCCCATCGAGCGAAGCCTTCTTCGAGTACCTCCTCATGAAGCGCGTACGCGCGGTCGGCCTTCTTCCTGCGCGAGGGAACGCCGAAGCGTGGGCGTTCCTTCGCACAGCGCGCGCCGAGAAGATCCCCGAAGGGCTCGTCACCGCAGGGAAGCTCACTGTCGTAGAGGTGGATGGGATCAAGCCCCAATACTGCTCACTTAAGCATCTGAATCTCATACTTGATCCCTTTTTGCACGGATGACTGTGGCTGTCGCGAGCGAGTTGGCCACTTGAAGATCTTTCGTTTGACCGCGCGGGGATTGCGTCGACCCATTCGTGGCGGCACCCGTTCTTCCAATATCTCGTCAAGAACGCTTTCATGAAATGCTTTCCTGTCCTGAGGGGGGAAAAGCGACGA
>JAUWNQ010000054.1 GCA_030612565.1 Candidatus Bipolaricaulota bacterium
CCGCCATCCGAAACACGGGTACGGCGGGGGGGTGAACCCGTGCATCGACTGTCGAATCTTCATGCTCAAGGCGGCGAAGCGGGTGATGGAGGATGAAGGCGCGCAGTTCGTCATTACTGGGGAGGTCCTTGGGCAGCGCCCGATGTCCCAGCACTACCGTGCCCTGATGCAGGCGGCCGAGGAGAGCGGACTTGGCGACCTGCTCCTTCGTCCTCTCTCGGCGAACCTCCTCCCTGATACCCACCCGGTGAAGGAGGGGTGGATCGTGCGAGACGATCTACTTGTGATCCAGGGACGAGAAAGGAAGGAGCAGATCGCGCTTGCAAAGAAGTTTGGGATTCGCGACTACCCGTCACCAGCAGGGGGGTGCCTTCTTGTGGAGAAGGCGTACGCCGCACGCCTGCGTGACGCGTTCTCCCACATCGGGAAGGATGCGATGAAGAGCGAGGACTTCCGTGTCCTGCGCTATGGGCGTCACTTCCGGCTTTCGGAGCAGGCCAAGGTGATCGTGGGACGGAACGAGCGAGAGAACGAGGCGCTCCTCAAACTTTCCACCGGGCATATCCTGATCGAACCGTTGGAAGTGATGGGCCCCGTTTCCCTCATCGAGGGGAGTCCATCGGACGATGAGCTGCGTCTCGCTGCGGCAATGGCCGCCCGCTACTGCGATCACGACAACACCAGCCCGATCAAGCTGCGGATTGTGCGTGGGGAAGAGGAGGAGACGATCGCTATCGCGCCGCTCTCCCCCGATGATCCGCGGATCGCCTCGTGGCGAATCTAGGCAATGAGGGCGAGGGCTTCCTCGCGTGAGGCCTGATTGGTGTGGAAGATCCCGCGAATCGCCGAGGTGACAAACTTGGTCCCAGGCTTCTTCACCCCACGTAGTGTCATACACATGTGGGTCGCTTCGACCCGTACAAGGACCCCGTAGGGATCGAGTCGTTCCATGAGCGCATCGGCGAGTTGTGAGGTGAGCCGTTCCTGCAACTGCGGCCGGGAGGCAGCGATATCGAGCGCGCGGGCGAGCTTGCTTGCGCCAATGATCCGGTTCCCTTTGGGAATGTAGACGATATCCGCCTCGCCAACGAACGGAAGGAAGTGGTGCTCGCAGATCGAGAAGAACGGAATGTCCTTGCATGCCACCATCTGGTTGTATTCCTCCTGGAAGAGGACCTCGAGGACGTCTGCGGGATCACGGTCAATCTGAGAGAAGAACTCCGCGAACATCCTCGCCACCCGCTGCGGGGTCTTCTCCACGACCTCCGCGTTGATATGTTCTCTGCCGATCCCTTCCAGGATCTGTCTCATCCCCTGTTCGATCTCTTGTAAATCCATCATTCCTCCTTCGTCAAGATGGTAGGTGAGCGCCTGCTTTGGCGCAACCGTATCAGGTCCTCCGGTGCATCCACCTTCGCCCTTTTCTGACAAGGAACAGAACAAAGTAGAGCCCCGTTCCGAAGAGGAGCCCGAGGAAGAGCCCGTTTGCGGTCCGTAGAAGCGAGAATAGGAGTGGAGTATGGGCATGGGCGAAGGTGTTGAGGATCGATGCTTGCCCGAGCAGCCCAAAGAAGAGGAGAATCGGACGGTAGCGGAGGATCCATGCGCCGAGCCCTCCACTCGCCCCGAAGAGGAGGAGAAAGGGGTGGCCGAGGAGGAACTCCTTGAATCGCGGCCGAGCGTAGAAGATGGTCTCCAGTAGGTTTCGTGTTCGTTCTTCCAGCGTAGAGACAAGGCCCACGCCGTTTCCGCTCCGAAGGAGTATAAAGGCGACTGCCGCAATACCGAGAACGAACAGTCCCACACCGAAGAGCGAATACCTGTGGCCTTTGGGAAGATGGAAGAGGTCCTTCCATCGAGCGTGACGAGCGGCAAGGATCGCCCCAACGAGCGGCGGGAGGAATAGGCTCACCTTCACCCCGCGGAACTCAGCGATCTTCAGCAGGAAGACGGGTTGAGCGAGGATCGCGGAGAGGAGCAGGGAGGCACCGAGGGAGAGCCCGGAGAAGAGGAGGACGAGGCGGGTTCCATCGTGCCATCCGGCGCCGGCTCCTTTCATGAATAGGAGGGTTCCGTAGATCGGTGCCAGCAAAGCAAGTAATAGTCCGTCCACCTGGGAGAGGAGAATCTCTCCCAATCCCGCGCCCAGAGAGGCTACCCCCGCGGCAAGAAGGAGACAGGCGATCGGAAGGTGTTCTAACAGATGCAGCAACACGAGAAGAAGGAGGGCACAGGCCCCAAGGTGGAGTAGGAGCGGGATGAAGCGATTCCACTCCGGCGGGGGAAAGAAAGGATTACCCTGTTGGTAGCCTGCATCGGCTGCTTGCGCCACCACACCGTGATAGTAGGCGAGGGTCTGATCGCTCGACTCGCCGGGAATCGGAGTGAGGATGACCACACGGATCCCGCGTTCGCGCATCGCCCGTCGCCAGCGGGAGAGGAGCCCTTCTTGCGACGTGGCGACAAGGTCTTCATCCGGGATCTCGTGGCCGCGGACCACCCGGTGGAAGCCATCTAGCCATAGCTCCTGCGCACACGCGGTCGGGACAAACTCCCGTTGAATGAAGAGAGCACCGCGCTCAAGGAGACTCTCCAGGAGAGAATCGTCAGCTGGAAGATCTCCCTCCACCCAGACTGCAGTAAACGGCCCTTGATCTGCGGTCGCGATAGGGGCAACGTGGTCGATGATGAGGGCCACGTTGAGCCCTGCATCACGGATCTCCTCAGGCGTTCGTCCTTCGCCCTGAAGCAGTGCCGAACCCTTGAGCGCAACGGTGTCGATCCCCGCATCCTTGAGCGCGGGAAGCGAGACCCCCTGAGCTTGCTCCTCCCGCACCACTGCGAGGAACCCCTTGTTTTCCCTCTCCCATTCGATCCGGGAGAGATCGACGAAGAGCGCAGTGCCAAGGGCAATACCAAGTATGACCACAGCGGCGATTTGCAGTGCCTTATTCATAGTTTCCTTGCTCTAACCGCGCACACGCCGTTTCCACACCGTTCTTAGACATAGGTACGATCAGTCGCGACCTGTAGTGCAGGGACAAGGAGTTCGCAGACGGTAAGGTCGGCCGTCTTTGCCAATCGATCGGCGTGGAGGTGCGGGCCAAAGACCTCGACCTCCTCGCCGAGCACTATCCCCTCTATTCCGGTGATGTCGATCGCGGTGTGGTCGAGGCCGATCGTCCCGATCACCTGGGCATATCTCCCTTTTACCACCACCTTACCGCGATTTGCGAGTTGCGGAGGGATCCCTGTTCCGTACCCAATCGGAAGGATGGCGATCCGCTGCGTGAGAGAAGCCCTGTAAGTCCGACAGTATCCGACGTAGTCGCCGGGGGCAAGCTCTCTCAGAGCGACCACCCGCGTGGTGAGGGTTGCCACCGGTTCGATCGCCTCGGTCCACGGGCGTCTTACCTCGGGATACCCGTAGAGAAGCGTCCCAAGGCGCACCATGTTCAGATCTCCTGTGGTCACCTGTTCTTCATGGCGGATCGTCCCGGCAGAATTTCCGATGTGGCGCAACAAAGGAAGGAGATCGTGATCGCGCAGGTCGTCGAGGAGCACCTCGAACCGGCTCAATTGGGTATTGGTGTAGTCTTGATCCTCGGGAGAGCCCGATACAGCGGTTGCCAGGTGGCTCCACAGGCCCTCGACTCTTAGGGAGGGAAGGGTCCGCAGCCATTCGAAGAGCGGAAGCGCCTCTTCTGAGGCTATCCCGAACCGTCGCATCCCAGTGTCGACGTCCACTTGAACACGAGCGACCTTCCCTTTTCCCTCTACTCCTTGGGAAATAGCCTTGGCAACCGTGAGATTGGAGATCGATAGAGTGATATCAAGATCCACCGCAACGCCGATCTCAGATGGGAAGATGGGGTTCAATAGGAGGATCGGGAGGTTCACCCTGGCGTTCCGGATACGCGCTCCCTCCTCCACGGTGCTCGTGCCGAGATATGAGATTCCCATCTCTTGCGCGACACGAGAGACTTCCTCGATCCCGTGCCCGTAGGCATCCGACTTCACCACGAAGAGGATCTTCACTCCTCGTGAAAGGTGTGCCCTCACCGTCTCGATATTGTGCGCGAGCGCGGTGAGGTTGATCTCGGCTAGAGAGTATGACATAGATCTCCTCGATCGTTAACGAGTTGGCGACCTGCTACGCAGTATAGTCCTCAGTTTTTCCACACTCAACTTCCGGTGGCGGGCGTGCGTGGGGACACAACACTTATCTCTCCCTTGCCAGTCTTCTTATGCGGTGCCTTGTAGAACGACCTGTTCCTATCTAAAATGAGTGCATGGCCAGGATTGCGAGAGTTGTCTTGCCGGGCATTCCTCATCATGTGACCCAACGCGGTGTCCGCTCTCTGCCCGTCTTCTTCTCGGATCGTGATAGAACAAGCTACCTGTCCTTCCTTGCTAAGGAAGGGGAGAAGCACGGGCTGCGCTTCTTGGCGTGGTGTCTGATGACGAATCACGTACATCTAATCATCGTTCCCCAGGAGATGGACAGCCTCGCGCGCGGGATCGGCGAAGCGCACAAGAGATACACCCGGCTAATCAACCTGCGGCAAGGGGCAAGAGGCTTCCTGTTCCAAGGACGATTCTTCTCCTGTCCACTGGATGAGAAACACCTGTACACAGCCGTCCGCTACGTTCTGCGGAATCCCGTGCGCGCCGGGATTGTCGACCGACCTGAAGATTACAGATGGTCGAGCGCACGGTGGCTCCTTGGTCTGACTGACCACGATTCGCTCGTGCGTGATCTTGGTCCGCTACGCAATATGGGTGACTGGAAAGAGTCTCTCGGCAGTGATCCTGCCGACATCAAGTCACTCCGCAAGTATACGCGAACAGGAAGACCATACGGAGACGAGGTCTTCCTCGCCACGGCCGAGAAGATAACTGGACGAAGCCTGAGAAGACATTCCCCCGGGCCTAAGGCGAAGAGGAGTTAAGTGTTATGTCCCCATTCACTCGGGGAAGGGAGGATTGTGGTTTTGTCCGGATTGCGGAAGACAGGTGTCGGGGAGCTCCGCCTGATCACCATTGGGATGGGGCAGGATTGGTTGGGCTAACCCCTGAGGA
>JAUWNQ010000079.1 GCA_030612565.1 Candidatus Bipolaricaulota bacterium
CCGGATTACGTGCCGGAAGGGATCGACTTTCGTTACTGTACGGAGGCGATCCTCACAGGGGGAGCTATCGACCAGGGAGCACTGAAGGAACGGCTCGTTCAATACGGTGACTCGATCGTTGTTGCAGGAACTAATCAAGAAATGCACGTCCATATCCATACCAGCGCCCCGGCAGAAGTTCTGGAGATCCTCACCGAGGCCGGGGAGATACGTTTCCAGAAGGTCGAGGACATGCTGATACAACTCGATAGCACCCTCGCGGAGGTGGAGCGATCCGGGATTGCCCTCGTCACTGATTCAGTTTGGGACTTACCACAAGCGTTTCTCACTGAGAAACGAATCTGGGTGATCCCACTGCGGATGGCGTGCGGGGAGGAAGAGTTCCTCGATCGGGTCGAAATCACCCCAAATCAGTTCTACAGACGACTTGCGAGAGCAAAAGACCTTCCCAAGACCTCGCAGCCGACCCCAGCGGAGTTTCTCCTCCTCTACCGCTATCTGGCACGCCATTATGCTGGGATCCTGTCAATCCACCTCTCAGCCGAGGTTTCCGGGACTTACCAGCTGGCCCGCAATACCGCGCGCACGGTGAACGAGGAAACCGGTGTTCCGATCGAGGTGGTGGATATCCGTACCGCCTCGGCAGGAGAAGGCCTTTCGGTGGGGGCGGCCGCACGCGCGATCGAGGCAGAGCTTCCGCTTTCTACCTGTCGTGCCGGGGCCGAGGAGACCGCTGCCAGGACAAGCGTCTTTGTGTACGTCCCCAGCGTCGAATACTTCGTGCGCGGGGGGCGACTCTCCCCAGTTCAAGGGAGACTCGCCGAGTGGCTTCACCTGACACCGATCCTCACTGTCAAAGAGGGAAAGGTGGCTCCCGCTGGAAGGACGATCGGTCGTTGCCGCGCGATGCAGAAGACACTTTTCTTTGTCAGGGAACACGCGCAAGCATCGGAAAGACCGATGTTTGTCATCGCCCACTCTGCAGCACCTGCACTTGCGGAATACTATGCCGGAGCACTCGCGCGACTATTCCCCTCCTCGATAGTGATGAGAACAGATGCCGCGCCTGCACTTGGCTCACACGCGGGACCAGGCGGGGGAGCAATTGCTGTCCTCAACACCGCCCCGATCGAACGGATGATCGAAGAGGCTAAGAACGGGAGGACGGGCTAATAGCACTTGCAGGGCTCCTTTTGATCGCTTACCTCATCGGCGCCATTCCCACCTCGGTGATCGCGGGGAAGCTCCTGCGGGGAATCGACATCCTCAAGGAGGGGAGCGGAAACGCTGGCGCGACCAATGTGTGGCGCGTCCTCGGATGGAAGACCGGGGTCACAGTCCTCACGATCGACCTAGGGAAAGGCGTTCTTGCCGCCTCTGTGATCCCTCTCATCCCGTTTGGCGCCATTTCGATTGACCCGCTGCTGATTCCCATCCTGTGTGGCCTTGCTGCGGTGATCGGACATGTCTTCCCAATCTACACGGGCTTTCGTGGAGGCAAGGGAGTAGCAACCGCTGCGGGGATGCTCCTCGCTATCGCTCCAATACCGGTTGGGATCGGCGTGGGGGTCTTCGGGCTCACCCTCCTCCTCTTTGGACGTGTCTCCCTGGGATCGCTCGTCGGTGCCCTGTCGGTGCCACTGACGATTGCCCTTCTCAATCGCTATACCGCTCTTCATTACCACCCATTACTGATCGCATTGACCTTCGCGTTGGCGCTGTTCATTGTTATTACCCACCGGGGCAACATCACCCGCCTCCTTCGTGGAACCGAGCATTCCGCCTTAAGCTTCAATCTCTGGAAGAAGATCACCCGTCGCTAGCACTGTGGGTCCTGTTGCAGCGGTGGAACCCCTGCTGGCAAGAGTTAAAATCGGAGGAATCCCGCTAGCAAACGATGTTTGACCTATAGAATCGGTGATGTTACAATTTACGGCGAGTTTAAGGAGTAGACCGTGGAAAAGGACCCGTTGAAAGACTTGCGTAATAGAAACCTGAGGAACATTGCCTTCATAACCGTGATCGTCATCTTAGGACTTGTTCTTGTTCAGTCCTGGCTCGGGGGAGGGAATGCAAAGAACGAAGTTACATACTCGCTCTTCCGAACCATGGTGGCGAGCAACCAGATAACTACCGTATCGATCAAGGATAACCGTGCGACCGGAACCACACTCGATGGGGAGACTGTAATCGCTCAGCTTCCCGATGATAAAGCCCTCTATGACAAGTTTTTTTTGGATAATGTGGCTCAGGTGGAGTATGAAACTTCGTCGAACGGTGGCTGGCTGGTATCCATTCTCCTCTCAATTCTCCCCATCGGCCTGTTGCTTGCTGTTTGGATTTACATCATGCGCAAGACGCAAGCTGGGGGAGGGGCGTTATCCTTCGGCCAGTCAAAAGCAAAGCTGGTCCACCCGGAGTCGATCAACGTGACGTTTGCCGACGTCGCGGGGATCGATGAGGTTAAGGAAGAAGTCGAGGAAATCATCGACTACCTGAAGGATCAGAAGCGTTTCTCCCTCCTGGGAGCGGAGATTCCCAAGGGGATCCTCCTCGTCGGTGCGCCGGGGACGGGGAAGACTCTCCTCGCCAAGGCGATCGCCGGTGAGGCAAAGGTTCCCTTCTTCTTCATCAGCGGGTCGGACTTCGTGGAGATGTTCGTCGGTGTGGGCGCAGCACGGGTGCATGACATGTTCGAGAAGGCGAAGGCGAGCGCGCCCTGCATAATCTTCATCGATGAGATCGATGCCGTAGGACGTAAGCGCGGGGCCGGCCTCGGTGGAGGACACGATGAGCGCGAGCAGACCCTGAATCAACTACTGGCCGAGATGGATGGGTTCCAACCGAACAAAGGGATCATCATGCTCGCTGCGACCAACCGTCCCGATGTCCTCGACCCGGCACTCTTACGGCCCGGACGGTTCGACCGCACGATTACTGTCCCTCGCCCGGACATCAAAGGGCGTGAAGAGATCCTGAGACTCCACCTGCAGAACAAGAACCTTGCCGGCGATGTCGATCCTGCAATACTGGCCCGCCGAACTCCGGGGTTTGTCGGTGCCGACCTGCGAAACCTGTGCAACGCGGCCGCCCTCCTCGCCGCACGAGATAACAAGGCCGCGGTGGAGATGGTCGACTTCGAGGAGGCGACTGATCGCATCATCGCCGGGGTGCGGCGGAAGGGGATCATCATCTCCGAAGAGGTGCGCGAGCGGATCGCCTACCACGAGTCCGGGCACGCCCTCCTCGGAAGGATCCTTCCCAAGGCCGATCCGGTGCACAAGATCTCGATCATCCCCCGTGGGGATGGCTCGCTCGGGTTCACCCTCCAGCTTCCGCTCGAGGACAAGTACATCGGCTCCGAGGAAGAGCTCAGGGATAAACTCGTCACCCTGTTCGGGGGGCGCGCTGCCGAGGAGCTCGTCTTTAACGATCTTACCACCGGTGCCTACGATGACCTGAAGCAAGCGACCAAACTCGCTAAAAGGATGGTCGTCGAGTATGGAATGAGTAAGAAGCTCGGCCCGATCAGCCTGGCGCGTGAGCACGTCGATGTCTTCCTTGGGGAGGAGATCGTGAAGAGCAACGAGCACTCTGAAGAGCTCTCCTCGCTCGTCGATAGCGAGATCCGATCCCTGATCTCCAAATCCTACGAGAAGGCGAAGAACCTCCTTGCACAGAACCGCTCCATCCTCGATCGACTGGCGAGCGCGGTCCTCGAACGGGAGATAATCGGCGGGAATGACCTGGAGAAACTCTTCGATTCGCTGATCCCCGTACCTGCTGCCTAATGCCCCGCAAGGAACGTCGCCTGGTTATCCTGGGGGCGACCGGGTCGATCGGTACGCAGACCCTGGATGTGATCGAGCGGCTCAATCAAAAGGGATACCCATTCTCCGTGGTCGGCCTCTCCGCAGGGAAGAACGTTTCCCTTCTCACCGAGCAGATAGAGCGATTCAACCCTCGCATCGTGTGCATTGGAGACGAGGACGGAGCCGAGCAACTACGGACAAGCGTCCCCCATCTCGATGTCCTCATTGGCGAGGAAGGATTGCAGAACGTGGCCATGCTCGCTGAGGTCGACTTGGTCGTGAACGCCCTTGTGGGATCGATCGGCCTTCCACCGACCCTTGCCGCGCTCTCCCTTGGGCGGACCGTCGCACTGGCAAACAAGGAGAGCCTGGGCATC
>JAUWNQ010000158.1 GCA_030612565.1 Candidatus Bipolaricaulota bacterium
GGCTCGGATGATGCGTCTCCCGATTCCTGTCCCCCCCCGGAAAGAATGGGAAGCGCCATAAGAAAGAAGACCAGAACAATCCAAGGAACGTTTCTCATCGCTCTTAATATCCACCATCTTTCATCAGTGCGTCTTCCCACATTCGCCCCCTCTTACGTGATTCTGTCCATCCTAGAAGTATTGATCGACTTCAGCACGCCTCATGGTAATGCCAAGATGTGGGGGAGCGCGGTCAAAGTTGTGGCAGAAATGTGAAGAGAGTGTGCGTACCTCGATTTAGCAGACGTCCGAAGGTTGGGGCGGTCAGAAATCCCTTTGGTCCATTCAAGCCAGGCTGGGTCCTTCTGTGGGTCTCGCGTTAGGAAGAACTACGCATAGGGCTTGCAAACAGGAAACAATGGACTCCTCGCTGTTTGGAGTGGGTAGCTGGAGACAGCGGGGTGCGTAACATAGAGGCTCTAGTATAAGGGGAAGCAGGATACGGGAAGGAAAAACAAGAACAACAGGGGGTGTTGGAGCACCGTTCTTAGCGGTCACTGCGCCCTATGTTGCGCTGTGAGGTTGTGTCTCAACGTGGCAGACGAGCCATGCATGGCAAGCTACCACGCTACAGAAAGAAGGCTTGTGTAGCGTTGCACCTTGTGTGCAACGTTGTGTTGTTGAAGTACAACGAACAGGCAAGATAACAGCGCTTTATCATTTGCCATCAGGAATTCGTTGCCCACTCGAAACAGCGAGGAACCAAATAATAGAACTGGTCGGGACGCCCGGATTTGAACCGGGGACCTCTTGCGCCCCATGCAAGCACGCTGCCAGACTGCGCCACGTCCCGAGATGCTTTTATAGTACCACTTCGCACGTCCATTGACAAATGCACTTGTTCTAACGCCTGCGAACGTGTAAAAAAGGGGCGGACCCTCTTACTGTGTCTAAGCATTCGAAGGAGGAATGGGATGAAGATTACCTTTTGTGGAGCGGCGGAGACGGTTACCGGGTCGTGTCACCTGGTGGAGACTAACGGGCTGAAGATCTTGCTTGACTGCGGCTTTTTCCAGGGATCACGCGAGGTATCGTCTCGCAACCGGTCGGGATTCCCCTTTGACCCTGCGCAGATCGATTACGTCCTCCTCTCGCACGCCCACCTCGATCACGTCGGTAGGATCCCTCTCCTGACCAAGGAGGGGTTTCACGGCGAGGTGATCACGACCCCGCCGACAGCGGCGATCGCCAAGGTGATCCTCGCCGACTCCGCGCACATCCAGGTGGAGGAGGCAGGGTATCAAGCGCGTAAGGCCCGCCGCCGCGGGGAGGAGGCACAGCCCCCTCTCTACGATATGGGAGACGTCCTCGACAGCCTTGATGCGTTCCACCACCAGGTTCCCTACGACCAGCCGACCAGCCTCGGAGACGGCGTGGAGGCAACCTTCCACGATGCGGGGCACATCCTCGGCTCCTCCACGATCGAGCTGAAGGGAGAGGGGAAGACCCTCCTCTTCAGCGGCGATCTGGGGAATCGGCACAAACCGATCGTCCGCGACCCGAGCGATCCGCCGCAGGCCGACATCGTTCTCATCGAGTCGACCTACGGAGACCGGTGTCACCGGAGCATGGACGACTCGGTCGCTGAATTGAAGGAGGCGATCGATACGGTGATCGGGCGGGGCGGGAACCTGTTAATCCCCTCCTTCGCCCTCGAACGCACCCAGGAGGTGCTCTACGAGCTCTTCGCCATGTGGCAGAAGAACGAGCTACCCAAGTGCAAGATCTTCCTCGACAGCCCGCTCGCTATCGCAACAACGCGGATCTTCGCCCGCTACCCCGGCTACTTCGACGAAGAGGGGAAGGAGGTCTTCGCGCGTTCGCCGAACCCGTTCAGCTTTCCCCCGCTTCACTACACGCAGACGACGGAGGAATCGAAGAGGATCAACGCCATCCCTGAAGGGAACATCATCATCGCCGGGAGCGGGATGTGCAGCGGCGGGCGGATCATCCACCACCTGCGGCACAACCTGTGGAAGGAGGAGGCCGGACTGATCATCGTCGGCTTCCAGGCGCGCGGAACGATCGGACGGCAGATCGTCGAAGGGGCCAAGCGCGTGAACATCTTTGGCGAGGAGACGGTGGTGCGGGCGCAACTCTGGACGGTCAACGGCTTCTCCGCCCACGCGGATCAGCCGATCCTCATCAACTGGTTGAAGAAGGCGGAGGCCAAGAAGATCTTCCTCGTGCACGGTGAAAAGGAGTCACTTGAGGGGTTCAAGGAGGCGATCGGGGAGAAACTCTCAATCGATGCGCATGTTGCAATGTGGAAGGAAACCGTAATTATAGGCTCTTCGTCGTTTCGAGTGGGTAACTGACCATTGAGCGTGCTCGCAATCCCGCTCTAAGGAATCCAGGAAGCCATGAGAAATTCAACTGCAGCGAGGAGAGAGACTGCCCCTTGGTTGAAAGACCAACACCTCTTCTCTCGCCCGGTCGTTTCACTCACTCAAGACGCTGAGGCGCAGAGGGGGAGACGCGGGGATGCGGAGAGACGCGCGCCAGGCAAGTTAGACAGGTCTTGGCGTCTCTGCGCCTCTGCGCGAGTAGGGTTTTGAGGGGTCCTCGCTGTTTCGAGTGGGTACCCGCAAAAGAGAGTCTGCTCGCTGATAGAGGTAAGGCCAGCATCGGAGGCAACTCCGCCGCTACCATGTTTTCGTCGTACCTTGTGTTCTTTGTCGTTCCGCCTGC
>JAUWNQ010000021.1 GCA_030612565.1 Candidatus Bipolaricaulota bacterium
CCCGATCTGGGTGGCAAGCCGGATCCGTTGCGCCTCTCCGCCGGCGAGTGTCCCGGCCTGTCGATCGAGGGTGAGGTAGTCGAGTCCGACCGCGACCATGAACCCGAGCCGAGCCTTGATCTCCTTGAGAATCTGAACGGAGATTATCTCCTCGCGCGAGGAGAGGGAGAGGCTGTCGAAGAAGGTGAGGGTGCTGCGAATCGAGAGGGACGTTACTTGGTGGATATTCAACCCGTTCACGGTTACTGCCAGGATCTCCGGCTTCAACCGCGCCCCCTGGCAGACCGGACAGGGGAGGGTGGCGATGAACTGCTCCATCTCCTGCCGCCACTCATCCGAACTCGTCTCCTTGTACCAACGTTCGAGGGTGGTAACTACCCCGCGAAAGGCGCGGGTGTAGGCGCGTTTCCGCCCGCTTGTTGAGGTGTAGTCGAACTTTATCTTCTTTCCTCGTGTTCCATAGAGGACCAGATCGAGCTTCTCCTCGGGCAGATCGCCGAGTGGCTCTAGCGGATCGATCTCGAAGACACGGCAGAGGGCCTCCATCTCGGCCTCGAACCAGCGGCTCTTCGAGTTCGCCCACGGGAGGAGCCCGCCGTTGAGGAGCCCCCGCCCCGGATCGATGATCAGCTCTGGGTCGATCTTCTTCCGGTAGCCCAGCCCGCTGCACTCGGGACAGGCCCCGTACGGGTTGTTAAACGAGAACATCCGCGGGGAGAGCTCTTCGTAGCTCACCCCGCAGTGGATGCAGGCGTAGTGCTCGCTGTAGAGGTGCTCCTCCCCATCCTCGGTGAGGATGTTGACGATCCCTCCCCCGTGTTTGAGGGCTGTCTCCACCGAGTCGGCGATGCGGGCACGCTTGCGCGGCTCGACCACGACGCGGTCGACCACGATCTCGATCGTGTGCTTCTTCTGCTTGATGAGTTCGATCTCCTCGTACAGGGTGCGCACGACCCCGTCTACCCGCACGCGGGTGAACCCCTCCTGACGGATCTCCACAAACGTCTTCTTGTACTCCCCCTTGCGGCCGCGCACGATGGGAGAGAGGATCTGCACCTTCGATCCCCGTGGGAGGGTCATGATCGCGTCGATCACCTGCTCAGCCGACTGCTGGGTGATCGGGCGGCCGCACTCAGGGCAGTGCGGGTGACCGATCCGTGCATAGAGGAGCCGCAGGTAGTCATAGATCTCGGTCACCGTCCCTACAGTCGAACGCGGGTTATGGCTGCGCGTCTTCTGATCGATCGAGATCGCGGGGGAGAGCCCCTCGATGAAGTCTACATCCGGTTTCGCCATCTGCCCGAGGAACTGACGTGCGTACGCCGAGAGCGACTCGACGTAGCGGCGCTGTCCCTCGGCGTAGATCGTATCGAAGGCGAGCGAGCTCTTACCCGATCCGGAGATCCCGGTGATGACGACCAATCGGTCGCGTGGGATCTCGATGTCGATATTCTTCAGGTTGTGCTCGCGCGCTCCCTTCACGCGTAGCATGCTCATAGTTTCTTCCTCAATTCTCGTATCTCATCGCGCAGCGCCGCGGCCTGCTCGAACTCCAGGCGATCCGCTGCATCGTGCATCGCATCCTCGATCTCGACGATCGTCCGCAGGAGCTCTTCCCGCGAGAGGTGACCACTGTCAAACTTCGGAGATGGCTCCCGCACCTCGGAGGCACGCATCGACTGAACGATGTCGGTGACCGCGCGTTCGATCGTCTTAGGGGTGATCCCGTGCTCCTCATTGTACGCGGTCTGGATCGCACGCCGACGGTTCGTCTCGTCGACGGCGTAACGGATCGAATTAGTGATCCTATCGGCGTACAAGAGGACCTTCCCTCGCACGTTCCGTGCTGCCCGTCCGATCGTCTGGATGAGCGAGGTCCCCGAGCGGAGGAACCCTTCCTTGTCCGCGTCGAGGATTCCCACTAGCGACACCTCGGGGAGGTCGAGCCCCTCGCGCAGGAGGTTGATCCCCACAAGCACATCGAACTTCCCCAAGCGAAGGTCACGCAGGATCTCCACCCGTTCGAGGGTATCGATCTCTGAGTGGAGGTAGCGCGCTTTAACCCCCAGATCGACCAGATACTCGGTGAGGTCCTCGGCCATCCTCTTGGTGAGTGTCGTGACGAGGACCCGCTCGCCCCTCTCTACGACCACACGGATCTCCTCAAGGAGGTGATCGACTTGCCCGGTGACAGGATGGATCTGCACCTCGGGATCGATGAGCCCGGTTGGGCGGATGATCTGTTCTACCACGCGCGTCGCGTGGCGCTCCTCGTAGGGGCCGGGTGTAGCCGAGGTGAAGATCGCCTGGTTCACGCGCGCCTCGAACTCCGGGAACATGAGCGGTCGGTTGTCGAGGGCCGATGGGAGGCGGAACCCGTAGTCGACGAGGGTTCCCTTGCGCGAGCGGTCTCCGTGATACATCCCTCGGATTTGGGAGACAGTCTGGTGCGACTCGTCGATCATCAGAAGGAAGTCTGCCGGGAAGTAGTCGAGGAGTACCGACGGTGGCTGGCCGGGAAGACGCCCATCCAGGTGGCGTGAGTAGTTCTCGATCCCCGAGCAGTATCCCATCTCCTGCATCATCTCCAGGTCGTAGCGCGTCCGTTGTTCAAGCCGCTGTGCTTCGAGAAGCTTCTCCTCCCGTCGGAGTTGGTCCAGGCGCTCCTCTAACTCCTCCTCGATCGCCACGATGGCGCGGCGCGTCCGTTCTCGCGGGGTGATGAAGTGGGATGCCGGATAGATCGTGATCTCATCCTCCTCGTGCAGTACATGCCCGCTGACCGGATCGAGGATCACAATACGGTCGATCTCATCCCCGAAGAACTCGGCCCGCACGATCTTCTCCTCGTAGGCGGGGATGATCTCGAGCGTATCCCCGCGGGCGCGGAAGGTTCCCCGCTCGAACCCGATCTCGTTCCGCGCATACTGAAGAGCCACAAGATTGCGCATCACCTCATCGCGCTCCTGTTCCTCTCCACGGGAAAGGGTGATCGACATATCGTGGTAGTTCTCCGGCGACCCCAAGCCGTAGATGCACGAGACAGAGGCGACGATGATCACGTCGCGACGTTCGAAGAGGGCACAGGTCGCGGCGTGGCGCATGCGGTCGATCTCGTCGTTGATCGAGGAGTCCTTCTCGATATAGGTGTCGGTCTGCGGAAGGTACGCCTCGGGCTGGTAGTAATCGTAGTAAGAGACGAAGTAGTGGACCGCGTTATCCGGGAAGAGCTCGCGAAACTCGCTGCACAACTGCGCAACAAGGGTTTTGTTGTGGGCGATGATGAGCGTTGGCCGCTGCACGTTCTGGATCACGTGCGCGATCGTGAACGTCTTCCCGGTTCCCGTCGCTCCGAACAGCGTCTGGAACTTGAGGCCGGAGAGGATCCCCTCGGTCAGTTCCGCAATCGCCTGCGGTTGATCCCCCTGCGGCGTTAACTGCCCAGAGATTTGAAATCCCGCTTTCTCTCCCACCCTTGGCAAACTCATCTTGAGTATAATGCTACCCGCCCCCACAAAGAGGATCAATAGACAAATCGGAGTTGCTCCTCGGCGCATCGGGGCTCCGCTTTGACGAAGCATTTGCGCGCTCCATTGAAACTGATGTTGAAGGACTCAGAATCCACATTCCGTCACTGGATGATCTCATTCGCAACAAGAGAGCGTCGGGACGAACTAAAGATCTGGCCAACGCCGAAGCCCTCGAAACCCTCAGAAACTCCGAACATGGCGCCGCACAGGATCGGGAATCCGCTGACGCTGATTCCTCGCCTGTGAGCTGACCGTTAGACCAAATGAAGATACGCGAATCAGTTGCGCGAAATAGTGGCCATACTATAGACTGTTAGGCGTACTTGATAGGAGGGTACGCATGACGACCATCGACATCCTGCATGCAAAGCGCGAAGACGTGCTTGAAGTAGCGCAACGGCATGGAGTCACGTCCATTAGGGTCTTTGGCTCGGTGGCTCGTGGCGACGAATCTGCTGAAAGCGATATTGACCTTCTCATCACCACGGGGGCCAACATCAGCCCTTGGTTTCCGGCCGGCCTTATTATCGAACTTGAGCAGCTCCTTGGGCGGCACATCGACATCGTCACCGAGTCGGGGCTCAACCCGTTGCTTCGGGACCAGGTCTTGACCGAGGCAGTTGCACTGTGAAAAGCGACAAAGTCTATCTGCAGCACATTCTCGATATGATCAATCGAGTCGAAAGCGCTACCGATGCTGGCAAAGATGCTTTTGTTGGGTCGCAACTTCACCAGGATGCGGTCCTACGCAATCTCCACACCATATCTGAAACGACTCAGCGACTCTCCGCCGATCTCAAATCTGCAAATCCAGATGTCGAGTGGGCTACGCTTGCCGCGTTTCGCAATGTGCTCGTCCACGACTATCTGGGAATCGACATGGAATTGGTTTGGACCGTGGTTACTCAGGATATTCCCGGGTTTAAGGGAAAGATCATGAAGATTTTGAGTAAACTCGAATAGCCCGGCCGTGGTCTAACAAAAGCCTCCACCACACAATCGTGTCTGACACGCCTTCCTGGAGCCAGAACTCGCTGACGCTGATTCCGCTTGCTGGCTCTCATAGGTCAGAAAGTACCGGTAGAGGCACAAGGCATGTCGTGCCTGATTGATCTACCAGTCCTGGCAGCGGCCCTGAAGTTCCTGCAGCGTTTCTTGCTCGTCATCTCTGGAAAGAGGGGCGGTGAGCTTCTCACCCACGATTTCGTACGCCTGCCGAACCCACCCGATGTAGTAGGAAGCGTGCTCGGCAGACACATGCGCGGTGGAAATCAAGTAGTCGTGGAAGGTGTCCCATAAGTAATATCTCATCATTATCCGTCTGTCGGATAATAACAACCCAGCATGACTACTCCCACAAGATCGTCGCCTGAAACCCTCAAGAACATAACATCCAGTCTTGACACTACACGCTGAACAAGCTAGTATCGGTGTGCAAGGCAATATTGGTTAAAAGAGGCTCCAGCCCTCTAAATCAATCATAAGGAAGGCGTCAATGCCTCAACAAAAAACTCATGATCTATACGCCTTCATGTGGCAGATGAGCGCCGAGATGTCTGCAGAGTACAAGCGCATACAGATGCGCGCCACTGAGGACCCCGGCACAGCGGGGGACCAAGGCGAAGAGAATTGGGCAGCGCTACTGCGAGATTGGCTTCCGCGTAACTATGAGGTAATTACCAAAGGGCGTATCATCAGTCAGGAGGGCGTTACAAGTTCCCAAATTGATGTACTCGTCTTAAAGGGTGCCTATCCGAAGAGACTCCTGGATAAGAAACTCTATCTCGCCGCCGGGGTCGCTGCCGCATTTGAGTGCAAGACAACGCTTAAAGCATCGCATATTGCCAAGGCCATGGAGGACTGCACGAAAATCAAGAGCCTCTACCCAACACGGACCGGAACACCATACAAGGAATTGTACTCGCCACTTATTTATGGCTTGCTGGCACACTCGCATTCGTGGAAAGGCGAGAAATCCACGCCCGAGCAGAACATCGAGCAGAAGCTACATGAGGCCGATGCCTTACACGTATCTCATCCTCGCTTGCAACTCGACCTCCTGTGTGTTGCCGATCTCGCCGCATGGACATCTTCGAAAATGACTTTCATTGGTCCGCATCAAGTACCTGACTGGGTGGCCATGACACCAATTTATGGCCCGGACGGATCAGCAACCAGTGGGTATATTGGTCACACGCGTACGCATGAACAACAGGTCGAGCAGTTTACTCCTATCGGCGTCCTTATCTCATATCTCACACAGAAGATTGCATGGGAGAATCCTTCGCTTCGGGATCTCGCTGACTACTATCGACTCACGAACATTGCTGGATCAGGTAAGGGAAATATGCGGATTTGGCCAAGCTCGATCTATAGCGACGAAATACGCACGCGTGTCGAGGCTGGAATGTTGTCAAACGGCAAACCATGGGACGAATGGCAGGTTGCATTCTGGTAATAGAGCTAACCCTTCGTTCCAGCGGACCGCTTAGAGTGGCCGCTGAACTCAAACGTTCGCATGAAATGCGAGATTGATATCCAAAGTGTAAGATGGTACCTTTTGCCAAGGGGATAAAGATATGAAACGATTCTTCACGGTAGAGTATTGGAAAGACGATGGCTGGTTTGTTGGCAAGCTGAAGGAGGTTCCCGGTGTCTTCAGCCAAGGCGAAACTCTCAAAGAACTCCAGGAGAATATAGACGACGCCTACCATGTGATGCTGGAAACCGCCGCTGTGCCGGCTCATCCCGGAGCTCAAACCCTGGAACTCGGGGTTGAGGTGTGAAGAGGGGAAACTTCATCCGCTCTCTTGCCAAGCGGGGCTGTTATCTTTACCGTCACGGCAAGCGCCACGACATATACGCCAATTCAAGGACCGGACGCAAGGCTCCTGTGCCTCGGCATCGCGCCTCTGCCTTCTCAATGTAATCTCCATTACGTTCATGCGCTGTCCAGCGGAGCTCTCCGTGGCAGACCGGACAGGACAGAAGCGGGATAAGATCGATCTTCATTCTGCCACCCTCAGTGCGTGAATTGCATCCCCATGCGGATTATTCAACGACTTCAGCCAGCAAACCATATTCCAAGGTCGCATAGGAGTTCGTCAAGGTTTCCGACCTTCCTTCCCGCGACGGGGAGCGCGGCGGTGAATAGCTTGCCGTATCCCTTCTGTAAGATCCTCTGATCAGTGAGGATGACGGCACCACGGTCGTCCTTGGTGCGGATCAGTCGCCCGACCCCCTGGCGCAGCTTTAGGATTGCCTGGGGGAGCGAGAGGTCGAGGAACGCGTCCTTTCCCGCGGCGGAGAGCCTATCCCCGAGTGCGGAGAAGACGGGGTCGGTAGGAACGGGAAAGGGGAGACGGGTGATGATGAGAATCTCGAGGTCACTCCCAGGGAAGTCGACCCCCTCCCAGAAGCTGTCCGTCCCCAGGAGGATAGCAGCTCCTTTCGCTCTCTTGAATCGCTCGATCACCTTGCTACGCGGTCCGTCGATCCCCTGTGCGAAGACATCCCGTCCGTCTCCTATTCTTTCGTGGACAGCGTTGAGGAGGCGGTACGAGGTGAAGAGAACCAGAACCTTGCGTCCGGTTGCGTCGGCACTAGCGCGTGCGCAGGTAGCGATCGCCTCTGCAGACTCCTCCAATGGCCCGGTGACTGGGGGAAAGAAGACGGGGAGGTAGAGACGCATCCGTTCCTCATAGTTGAACGGGCTCTCCACCACGCTGCAGAGCGTTTCGCCGGGGGCCGCAGAGAGGCCGAGCGATTCATCGATGTATTGGAATCCTTCTCCCGAGGAAAGAGTCGCGGAGGTAAGAATGATCCCTTCGAGTTTCGGGTAGAGCCTCTCCGCGAGGAGGGGAGCGCCATCGAGTGGGGATGCGTGGAGGAATACCTCGTCCCTCTCCCGGGAGTACCAGTGGACCGTGGTCTCCGCCGGGGGCGAAAAGAGGAGGGAGAAGAGGCCCATGATCCCGCCGATCTCCTCGGAAAGTCCCTCTGCTTCATGCTTCTCCTCCTGGGAATCGATCGCGTTGGCGACGGCCTCGATCGCGGTCTTGAGCGCCGTGGCGGTCTGGAGCAGCGATTCGACCTGGGGAAGGATCTCGGGGAAGGAGGGAAAGCGGCCTCGCTTCTCAGGGGGGAGGGTTCCTGCGAGCTCGAAGAAGAAGCGCACA
>JAUWNQ010000052.1 GCA_030612565.1 Candidatus Bipolaricaulota bacterium
GGCTCGCGAACTGATCGATGGGCATGCCCTCCTCGCGATGGGAATCGAGCCGGGGCCTCGGTTGGGAAGGATTCTCGAGGCGGTTCACGATCGCATCCTCGCCGGGGAGATCACGTCTCACGAGCAGGCGCTGGCAGCGACGCGCACGATTTTCGAGGAGCAGGATCGAGAGGGGAATTAGTACCACGCTCGATGGGACAAACGCGCTGGGGGGAAGGGCGCACTTTTGTTAGTCTCTCTCTGCCAATCCATGATGAAAGGAGAGAGCAAAACTCGATGGGAACGCCACTTAACATCAGCAACGACCTCAATCTAGATTTAGAGGATATAATCGGGCAGTGTATAGGGATCCTTGGCATCCGCGGGTCGGGGAAGACGAACACGGCCGGCGTCATATTACAAGAGCTCCTGCGGAACAACTACCCTCTGACGATCGTCGATATCGACGGTGAGTACTTTGGGCTGAAGGAGCGCTACGAGGTGCTGGTCGTCGGACGCGGCGAGGGGGTGGAGATCGAGGTCGACGCTGATTGTGCGGAGGAGATCGCGCAGATCAGCATGGAGAAGAACATTCCGGTTGTCCTTGACCTATCCGGGTTCCTCTCCGAGGAACGGACCGAGTTTCTCAAGGAGTACCTGACGGCACTGTGGGACCTGGCGGGAAAACTCCGCCGCCCGTACATTGTCGGGATCGAGGAGGCGCATGAGTTCATCCCCCAGGGGGTGAAGACCGAGCTGAAAGAGCTGATCGCGCGTTTGGCCCTGCGTGGTCGTAAACGCGGACTGGGAACGATCATCATTTCCCAGCGCAGCGCCAAGGTTGAAAAGGACGTCCTCAGTCAAGCTGGGATGCTCCTCCTTCACCGGGTCGTCCACGAGGTCGATATGCGTGTCTACACCGAGCTACTCCCGTGGCGCAAGAGCGAGACCAAGGAGATAATCACCTCGCTCGGGACGGGCGAATGTGTTTATATCAACGGTGATACAGTCCTTCCCATCTACGTGCGGGAGCGGGAGACGTTCCACGCCGGGTTCACTCCATCACTCGATGTGGTCGTCACCCCCGAGCTTAAGCAGGTGAGCCAGGCGATCATCGAGGCGATCGAGCACGCCAAGACCGGCAAGGGGAAGAAATCGCGGATCGAGGAGTTGGAGGAACACCTGGAGCGGCTGGAGGGTGCTATTCTGAAGAAGGATGAGACGATCGCCAAGCTGGAGGAGGTCGCCCGCACCCTTGGCTACATTAAGGTAGAGGTTCCTTCGCCCTCTCTTCCTGAGGTGCAGAATATTTCGAAGGCGATCGTCCACTCGGTCGAAGGGGGAGCCGTCGTTGGAGGTGGCTATTCGACGCGGAGGGAGCCCTCCTCCTTTATCACTCGTGAACCCCTCTCTGTGGACCCCGTGGTGAGAGGCGAGGACGTAGGTGGTGGGGTGATCGATATCGAGGGGGCAGTGGGGACTTCCGATGGCCTTCCTCCGGCGGTCTGGCGGCATATCGATCGGCTCCTCTCTCGGGTCTCCAAGCGGGACCTTCTCCATAGGCGCGTCCTTTCTTTTGTGATTGGGCACGCTCCGATCTCTCATTCTGTCGATCAGATTGCGGCGTGGACCGACTGCGCGCGTGGGGTGATCGAGGACGATCCTCCGCGGGAGTTCCTCGACATGGGCCTTCTGGTGCGTGAGCGCCGCACCGATGGCCTCCACTACCGGAGCAACCTCAAGGCGTTCGTGATGCGTGAGTTTGGGATCTACCAGCCGGATATTGGAGGAGGGGAACTCCATCGAATTACCCAACATCTCCACATTAGCCTTGCCGGGCTCGAAGCGAGCGAAATGGTGTCCTGAACTGCTTTTCCGGCGGCAAGAGCACGTCTCGAAGGATTGACTACCCCCCCTTTTCCGGGTACAATATGTCGTGACAAAGGAGGGGGCATGAAGGTAAAGATCGTTGAGCGACACATGGCTCCAAGCGCGGCGTTGCGGGATTACGTGGTGGAGAGGGCTAACGGGCTGGAACGCTACTTCGACCGCATCGTAAGCATCGACGGCACCCTGTCAGTCGAGAAAGAGCGGCAGATCGCCGATTTCCACGCGCACCTGACCAACCGCAAGGTAATAGCGGCACGCGAGGAATCCTCCGACATGTACGCCTCGATCGACAAAGCGATCGATCGTCTGAAACGGCAGATCGTGAAGTACAAGGATCACCTCAACAACCACGGATCAACGGCATTTTCTGCAACCAGGCCTCCTGAGATAGATATAGATACGGACCTCGATCATCGCGAGATCATTCGCACGAATACCTACTTCCGGAAGCCGATGAGCCCGGAAGAAGCCGCCTTACAGCTCGATGCACTGGAGAAAGGTTTTTTTGTATTCATCAATGTTGAATCAGATCAGGTAAGCATTATCTACCATCGTCGGGATGGAAACTACGGACTGATCGAACCGAGGCGGTGATCTTCCTGTAATGATCGATAAGGACCCGGTGTGGTAACGGCATTATGTTTGTTCTCTGGGAGTCTGGCGAGCCGGGTCGCTGCTCGGTTGGTCGAGCGTGCTCCCGGGGTCGATAAGGTCGCGCTCTTTCACTTTCGCTCTCCCTTCTTCGAGGAGTGTGACAGACTACGCGAGCTGGTGAAGGAAGAATGGCCCGGGGTGAGCTTTCGCACCCAGTCGCTTAAGAAGGACTACCGCCGCTTGGCCAACATTCCTGCTGGACATCACTTTTCCCTTACCCGTAGCTGCCTGAGCTGCCGCACCCTGATGCTCTCCCGCGCCATCCGTTATATGGAACGGATCAAGGCGGACTTCCTTGTGACCGGAGAGGTCCTTGCCAGGCACGGCCTCTCTGAAGTGGAGATGGAGAGGATCACGGAGGATTTGGGGGTGGGGGGGTTGGTCTTGCGCCCCCTCTCAGCGCAGGCACTCCCACCGAGCCGCCCGGAGATCGAGGGGTGGGTCGATAGAGATTCCCTTTTTGGACTGCGTGAGGAGGATCGGGAGCGGCTCGTGGATCTTGCGCGGGAGCTCGGCCTCGACGTTGAGGATCAGGTGGATTCGCCGACCCGTTGCAAGTTGGCCATCCCTGGGTTTGGGGTACGGCTGGAAAACCTGTTCGAGGAGGAGGGGTTCACCTTGAACGCGGTCAAGTTGCTGGAATTCGGCGTCTACTACAAATACCCGCCCGATGTGAAGGTCGTCCTTGCCCTCGACGAGGAAGAGAAGCGGGCGTTGCAGACATTCTTCTTGCCGCAAGATCTGCGGGTCTACATCCCTACCCACCAGGGGCCGCTGGCGCTGGTGCGAACCGACTGGGAAAGAAAATCACCCGTTCAAGTGGAGGAGATCATCGCTCTTGCCGCACGCATTACGGTGACTCACAGTGATGCCGCCAATATGAGGAGTGTGCCGGTTAAATACCGGTTTGAGAAGGATAATGAGACCTCCATCTTAAAGATCCTACCGTTCTCTTCTATCGCGGAGATTGAGGAGCACTGCTTTGCCTGTGACATCTTCTCGTCCCCGTTAAGTGAAAACAAGATTCCTATTCCTTGAAAAATACTCCCTCTCTTTGGTATACTGTCTTTTTTAGCCCGATTCGTTGATTACGGATGGGGAACGAATAATAGAGCTTAATGCAAAATCGAAAGACCCCAAGAAGGGAAGAGGGGTGGGTATGCCTTTTTATCGTTATCAATGCGAGGTGTGTGGGGACGTGTTCAAGGTGTTGGTGCAGAATGGGGATAGCACTCCTATCAAGTGTCCGGAGTGTGAGAGTGAGAAGACTAAGCGTCTCCTTCCCCGTATCGGCGTTATCTATAAAGGAAACGGGTATTACTCGACCGATTACGCGAAGAAGGGCAATAAGAGCAAGGCAACAACCTCCTCGAAGGTAGAGGAGTAAGCGCTTGCAGTCTTGTCTATTATGGGCAGTAGAGCGAAGGGTCCTGCAGACTACGGGATCTTTTTTTGTACAGAAGGCGACCGAACGGTTCTTGGGCACGGATTCTATTGAGAGGTGAGCCTATTGATTTCTGGCGATGACATCAAACGGGTGAAGCTCCAGCTTGCATCTCCATCGACGATGATAAGCTGGTCGCATGGGGAGATCACTGAGTCGGAGACGATCAACTATCGAACTCACCGCGCCGAACGGGGTGGCCTCTATGCGGAGGAGATCTTCGGGCCGGAGAATAACTACGAGTGTGCCTGCGGGAAGTACAAGGGCAAGAAGTACGAAGGGATTACGTGTGAGAAGTGTCACGTCCAGGTGACGGATTCTTCGGTGCGCCGAGTGAACATGGGGCATATCTCCCTGGCGAGCCCGGTCGTTCATTTCTGGTATCTCAAGGGCGTGTCGAGCCTCCTCGCGCGGCTTTTGGGGATGAAGAAGCGTGAACTGCAGCGGATCACATACTACGAGACCGAGCCGGTCGAACAGGTGCTCTATATTGTCACCTCCTCGGACTGTAAAGAGGTTCGCCCGGGGGAGACCCTCTATTCCTCCGAGGTCAATATCTTGAGCGGGGCTTTCTCCTTTTCGGTCGAGCAAGCGTACTACGTAGACGACGCCCCAGAGGTCCTCGCGACAGAAGGAGGGCGGGTGACGATCGAGGAGCGGCGTCTAACCAACGGTGAGAAGATCCGCTCGGTGGTGATCGGTTCGCAGGAATACCCGATTGTTGGGCCTGTCGATCTGAGCGTGGAGGACGGAGACGAGGTGAAAGAGGGGGATCGGATCGCCGAGCGCCCTGTTGGCGAGCTCTGCTCTAAGACCGCGATCGACATGCTCGTCGATCGGTATGGTGAGGACGTCAAATCGGAACCCCTCGACCACGATATCCTGGACAGCCTGGCATTCCTCGTGACTCGGATAAAGGACCCTGCGTGTCCCTTGCACCTTGGGGATCGAATAACTTACTTTGAGAAGCGTGCTTATGAGCGGAGCTACGCGGACGGTTTCTCCGCGTCGACCGGCGCGGCCGGAATCAAGGGGTTGCTCGCGGCTCTCGACTTCGACGTGCTTCCCCAGGATCTGACAATGGAGTTGGAGCATGAGACCGCGATAGGGAACCGCCGGCGGTTGATCAAGCGCCTGGAAGTGGTCGATCAACTGCG
>JAUWNQ010000172.1 GCA_030612565.1 Candidatus Bipolaricaulota bacterium
GGATTTGAGCTCCAATCCCGTAGTCGCGCAGGTCGGCCGCGAAGCCGAGTTCCTCGTTTGCCTCCACTGTGTCGAGCCCTTCATCCTGCAGGCGATACGCGCAGACCTTGTTCTTCAGGCCGATCCCCCGCCCTTCCTGGCGCATGTACACGAGGATCCCGCATCCCTCCTCCTCGATCATCTCCATGGCGCGATGGAGCTGGTCTCCGCAGTCGCAGCGCAGTGATCCGAGGACATCGCCGGTGAGACACTCGGAATGGACCCGCACGAGGACGTTCTCCTTCCCAACGACATCGCCCTTCACCAGGGCGACGTGTTCTTCATCCTCGATCGGACTGGTGTAGCTGACGATCTTGAAGTCCCCGTACTTGGTGGGAAGCGCTGCGGTTGCCACCCGCTCGACCAGGTGTTCGTGGCGCTTACGGTAGGCTATGAGATCGGCGATACTGGCGATCGCGAGCCGGTGCTTCTTGGCGAACGTCTCTAGTTGAGGGAGGCGAGCCATCGTCCCGTCGTCGTTCAGGATCTCGCAGATCACCGCTGCCGGTTTGAGACCGGCGAGCCGCGTCATGTCGACCGCTGCTTCGGTATGGCCGGCACGCCTTAGTACGCCCCCTTCCCGCGCGACGAGCGGGAAGATGTGCCCTGGTCGAGCAAGGTCCTTCGGGAGGGTTTCTTCGTCGATTATCACCTTGACGGTATGTGCACGATCGTGGGCCGAGATTCCGGTTGTGATCTCCGTTCGAGCATCGACGGAGACGGAGAAGTGGGTCTTGTGCAGGGCCGTGTTCTCCGGGACCATCGGGGTGAGGGCGAGCTCCTCTGCCCGCGCCGACTCGATCGGCATACAGATCAGACCGCGGCCGTAACTGGCCATGAAGTTGATCGTCTCCGGAGTGACATGCTCCGCCGCCACGACGAGATCCCCTTCGTTCTCCCTATTTTCGTCATCGACCAAGATCATCATCTCACCGGCACGGATCCGCTCGATCGCCTGTTCTATCTCAATCAACACGTCTGATCATCCCCTCTACGTACTTCGCAAGAATATCGAACTCGATGTTCACCGGATCTCCCACATGCCGATCCTTGAGGATCGTTCCGTTGAACGTGGTCGGGATCACCGCACAGCGAAACGTTGTTCCTGTCAGTGCGTACGGGGTAAGGCTGATCCCGTCTACGGCGATGGACCCCTTCTCCACCACGTAGCTCCGAAACTCGGCTGGGTAGGATACGATGAAAGACCAGTTCTCCCGTTCGCGGCGGATCGCCTTTATCCTTCCGACCGTATCGACGTGCCCGAGGACGATATGCCCGTCGAGGGCCCGCTCTGTGCTCACCGCGAGCTCCAGGTTGACTCGCACCCCGGGGCGCAAAGCTCCGAGAGCCGTGCGCAACATTGTCTCCTGAGATATGTCCGCGCTGAAGCTCTCTTCCGTGATGGCAAAGACCGTAAGGCAGACCCCATTCAACGCAATACTCGCGCCCAGGGTGAGCCGCGCGTGCAACGCAGGAGGAAGCCCTACTTCGAGGGCGTTCCTGCTCTTCTTACGTACAAGACCTATCCCTTCAATAATCCCCGTAAACATCGACGGAAACGAGTGTACCGCAACCGAGAAGGCTGATCAATGAAGTTGCAAACGCCCTATCCCTACAGTACCCTATCCGCCAGGAGGTTATTGTGCGCAAACAACGAGTGTGTTTGGGATTCATTATTATTCTTCTCCTTCTTTCCGCGCTCGCGGTCATCGGAGTCGCGGGGGAGACGAGCAAAGATATGTCCTATCGTGTGATTGAGCAGGGGGAACACAAAGAGATAGAGGTGACGACCGCACTTGCAAGTTACATCTTCTCCGAGGATGGAGGAGTGCTGAAGAGCGTCTTCCTCTCGTTCGCTCCTTACGGATCGAAGGTAGTTGAGCTTGTGCCGGGGACGGAGACCGACTCAACGGATATGAGCCGGAAGTACACCGCCGATATCCTTTTCCCGTTCTCCGTGCAAGCAGGAGAAGAGACACCGGTTGGAACCTACACCTCCCACATCGACCGCCTTTCTCCGGATGAGCTTGTCGTCGAGTTCCGAGGGGAAACGGATGGTCTCACCATCACCAAGCGGTTTGTGATTTACAACGACCCCTATTACACCATCGACCTTACGGTGACCGTGGAGAACCGGACCTCGAAAACCGCCTCCCTGCGGATGACGATGGGGGACTACATTCCGACAGAGAAGGGACGATCGTTGGTCTACCAATTCGACGAGACCCCGGGCGGGAGCATCCTCGCCGAAGGATCGTACGCGTCGTTCGACGGGCTCGGTCTGATGGACAAAGCAACGGTCTTCTTCCTCAAGGCGAATTTAGCCTCTGGGGTCAATCCGTTCATTAAGAGTGTTCCCTCTGGGACCCGGCAGTTCGGTGTTGAGATCTCCGCGCCACAGGGGACGACCTCCTACTCCTTCTCCCTCTACGGAGGGCGGCGGCGTTACCTCCTGATGGAACACTCCGGCCTTGGGAAGCTCGATGATCCAGGGACCGCAGCGCGGATGATGATTCCAGTGATTCAGTTCCTCGACA
>JAUWNQ010000031.1 GCA_030612565.1 Candidatus Bipolaricaulota bacterium
CGCAACGGGTCGGTGCGCCACCAGCGGAGGGGTTCAAAGAAGCGGTCCACGCCGTTCCCATGCAGAGCCTTGCAAACGCGTTTTCCGTCGATGATCTGCGGGATTTCGATAGCCGCGTACGCAAGCTCCTCGATGTTGACATGGTCAGCTACGTGGTCGAGCCAAAGCTCGACGGCCTTTCGGTCGAACTCGTCTATCGCGACGGTACGTTCGTGCAGGGTTCGACACGCGGGGACGGGGTAAACGGTGAGGATGTGACAGGGAACCTGCGCACGATTCGCAGCATCCCGCTTCGCCTGCGTCCGCTTAACGGTGTCACCCCGACACTTCTCGAGGTGCGGGGGGAGGTCTACATCGAGAAGGAGGACCTAGCGCGACTCAATCGCGAACGTGAGGCTGAGGGACTCCCTCCGTTTGCCAATCCGCGAAACCTCGCCGCAGGGTCGCTGCGCCAGCTCGACCCGCGTGTGACAGAAAGACGCCCTTTGCGGATCTATTGCTACACCTTCGGCCGCATGGAGGGGATCACGGTCGGTTCCCAGATCGAGCTCCTGGAAACGTTCCTAAAGCTCGGGATCCGTGTCAATCCGCTCCACCGGCTCTGTCGTGGGATCGATGAAGCGATAAGTGTCTACGAGGAGTTTCAGGGACAACGCGGGACCCTCCCTTACGAGGCCGATGGGATGGTGATCAAAGTGAACGACTTTGCCGCCCAGAAAGCCTTGGGCGCAATTGCGCGCAGCCCGCGCTGGGCGATCGCAGGGAAGTACCCGGCCGAGCAAGGGATCACCATCTTGAAGGATATCATCGTCCAGGTGGGGCGCACCGGCGTTCTAACCCCGGTGGCGATCCTCGAACCGGTGCGGGTGCGCGGGGTCGAGATCACGCACGCCACGCTGCACAACGAAGACGAGGTCATACGAAAGGACGTTCGCATCGGCGACACCGTGGTGATCCAACGGGCAGGGGACGTGATCCCTCAGGTCGTGGGCCCGCTCAGCGAGCGCCGCACCGGCGACGAACGTCCGTTCGTCATGCCGACGGCCTGTCCGGTCTGTGGGAGCGAGGTCGTGCGACTGGAGGGGGAGGTGGCACATCGCTGCCTGAACGTCTCCTGCCCCGCGAGGATCAAAGAATCGATCCGCCATTTTGTCTCAAAGGGAGGGTTCGACATCGACGGCTTCGGCGCCAAGCTCGTGGCACAGTTGGTCGATCGTGCCCTCGTCAATAGGGTAAGCGACATCTTCCACCTCAATCGGGAGACGCTTATCGGTCTTGAGCGGATGGGGAATAAGTCAGCGGAGAACCTCCTTGCGGCGATCGAGAAGCGCAAATCCATCCCGCTTGCGAAGCTCCTCTTTGCCCTGGGAATCCCCGAGGTGGGTGAGCACGCCGCCGCTCTCCTCGCGCAAGCTTTTCCCACCCTCAAAGATCTGATGGAGGCCAGTGAGGAGGCACTGTGTGCCATCCCTGAGATCGGGCCGCGCACCGCGGAGGGGATCGTCGATTTCTTCTCGAACCCTGCAAACAAGGAGATGATCGCCGAGCTCTTCGCAGTAGGAGTAAAGCCACACACAGTTGCTGTGCCGGCTGCTGAGAAGCTCGCCGGTAAGAGGTTCGTCCTCACCGGCACGCTCTCCTCGATAACCCGCAGCGAAGCGAACGAGCGGATCAAGCAACTCGGCGGCGCGGTCTCCGCCTCGGTCAGCGCGCGGACCGATTACGTCATCGTGGGGGAGAACCCGGGAAGCAAGGCGCAGAAGGCGCTCAACCTGAATATAGCGACCCTCAACGAAGAGGAGTTCATCGCCCTCCTTGGAGAAGAATGAGTAGGGAGACGCTCCTCGACCTCAATCGTGACGAACTGATGGCGTTCCTTGCCGAATGCGGCGAGCCGCAGTACCGCGCGAAACAGATCTGGCAGGCGATATATCGTGACCTTGTCCCCTCCTACGAGGCGATCACCCCTCTACCAAAGGGGTTGCGCACCTCTCTCGCGGAGGCACTTCCTGTGGAGCCCCTTCATCCAGTCGAGTCGATCACGAGCCGCGATAAACGTACCCACAAGGCCCTGTTCCGTCTGGCGGATGGAGAAACGATCGAGACAGTCCTCATGCTCTACGAGCACCGCCGCACGGTCTGCCTCTCCACGCAGGTCGGCTGCGCGATCGGCTGCCCCTTCTGTGCCACTGGGAAGAGCGGGTTCACGCGCGACCTCACCGCTGGGGAGATCGTCTCTCAGGCGCTTCACTTCGCGCGCGAACTGCACAAGAGGGAAGAGAGACTGACGAACATCGTCTACATGGGGATGGGGGAGCCGTTCCTCAACTACGAGGCGACGATGAAATCGATCCGTATCCTGAACGATCCCAATGGATTCTCCCTCGGGGCACGCCACCTTACCGTCTCCACAGTGGGGATCATCCCGGAGATAGAACGCTTCACGCGCGAGGACTTGCAGGTTAACCTGGCGATCTCCCTCCACGCAGGGGACGACGCGTTGCGCGATCGCCTCGTCCCGATCAATCGCCGTTATCCACTCACACCTCTCATCCGCGCCTGCCGCGACTACATCGAGGCGACCCATCGGAGGGTGACCTTTGAGGTCGCACTGATCGATGGGGTAAACGACGCGCCAGAGGAGGCGCGCAAGATCGCCTCCCTCCTCGCAGGTCTCCTCTGTCACGTCAACCTGATCCCTCTAAACCCTATCCCCGCATCCCCCCTGCGCCCAAGCTCCCGTGAACGGACCGACGCGTTCGCCAGTCTGCTCGAAGAAGCAGGGATCCCGGTGACAGTGCGCCTGGGAAGGGGGATCAAGATCCAAGCCGGGTGCGGTCAGCTGCGAGCTCGGGATCAGATCTGACCCCGAAGTTTGTAGTAAGTAGTGGGTAGTGGGTGGTGGGGCAAACCCGGTCGTATTTGTTTGTCGCCGAGATCGCTAACGAACGCTTAAGTTGACGGGAAAGGAGAGACTCGACCTTTACCACCGCCATCGGCGTGTGCTGAATAAGTTCGGCTCCTGCGCTTGCGCGTTCTCTACTGGACACAAGCGGTTGAGCAAGCACACCCAAAGTTGATCTTGCCGGCGATTTTACTACCCACCACCCACTATCTACCACCCTCTAGCCGTTTAATAGGCCGCGATAGAAGTCGAGCGCGCGGTGTCCCCAGCCCTCGGTGATGTTGGTCAAGCCCTGGCGCACAAGTTGACGTGCCCGCTCGCGACTGATCTCCATGATTCTCCCCACATCGGCGAGGTTATACTGACAACCATCCTCGATCCCGTAATGCAAGCGGATAGCAACCGCCTGGCGTGCCGGGATCACATCGAGAACCTGTTCCAATTCTTCGTGGAAGAGGAGTCGGAGGGCCTCTCTCTCCGGAGAGAGGACCGTCTCATCCTCGAGCAGTTCGTCCAAGGTCTCATCGCCCTCTCGGCCGATGGTTCGGTCCAACGAGACGATCTCGTTCACTTCCTTCTCGATCTGGCGCAGTCGTTCGCTCGAAATGCCGAGAGCACGGGTGATCTCCTCGTCATCAGTACGGCCGTCGCGGGCAAGGGCGCGCATCTGTTCGATCCGCCGCACGGCGCGGAAAAGGTAGTCTGGGATGCGAATCATCCGGGAGTAATCGGTGATCGCGCTCAAGATCGCACGGCGAATCCACCATGCCGCGTACGTACTTAGTTTGTATCCGCGTTCGACATCAAAGCGATCGACCCCCTCGATCAGGCCGATATTCCCCTCATGGATGAGATCGATGAGGGGAAGGCCGGCTTCGGAATACTCCTGCGCGATCTTGGCCACCAGGCGGAGGTTGGAGGTGATCAGCCTCTCCCGCGCTCCGTCAATACCCGCGGCCATGGCGCGTGCCAGCTCCCGCTCCTCCTCGCGCTCGAGGACGGGGAAGCGCGCAATCTCACGGAAGTATATCGCTAGGATATCCGTGCTCCTACGCGACCGCGCTTCATTGGTCGGCTGTTTCTCCTCCAAAGTATCTCTCATCGTCTCTTTCATCGAGCAGACTTTACGAGAATAGCGCGGGGATGTGCAAGTTCAATCTTCAAGAATCCGGGAAAGACTCGGATGTAACATCGATCACATCGAGTTCAGCAACACGCGATGCAATCCCGAGCCGCTTGCTGAGGCTGGGAACGGTCCGTCCTCCGTCTCCGGAGACGAGCTCCTTGATGTAGAGCCCCCCCTCCCCGCGCAGGATGAGATCAGCCTCGTGCACCGAGAGGAGAGTTCCCTCGGCATCGAGGAGACGACGCTCGCGCACCAAGTCGGCACGACGGTGAGCGACGCGCACCGGTGTGCGTTGGTGGATCATCCCCACAAGAGATGATAAGGCCCGGGCAAGGTCGGTTGGCGTGACTTCACTCTCAAAGGAGACACGCGCGCGGTAGGTCTTCTCCGCATGCGTCTCCTTCACCAGGGCCACCGTCTCCCGTGACACAAAGTGAAGACCGCTCACCTCTACCTTCCCTGAAGAACCGCTATTGACCGACTCCTGTAAGGACGAAAGGTCGAGGGTACGACACCGAGGTGCGAGGACTTCGAGGACGAACGGCCGTCCCGTCCCGAGCATGCGAGCGTCGATGTCCTCGCGCCCTGCGCCGTGCAGGTGTGCTTTCTCTGCCCCCGCAACGATGAGAAATGGGGCAGCAACGATCTCCTCCACCGATTCGGGGTACTGCTTCCCAGTGAACCCGCAGGCCTCACAACCCTGCCCCTGGCAGAGCCGGCACGGCCAACGGGTCTGCGGAATCCCACGCACGAGTTTGCGATAGCGCCCGTAGATGTAGAGGGAAAGGACGCGAAGCTCTATCCTGTCCCGTTCCAAATCGATTATGAATGACAGGTGAGGGGGCGTGAGATCGAGAGTTCCGTGGCCGACTCTCGCCTCGATCGCCTTCCCCATCTCCCGGTTGAACGCGTGTTTGAGCGGTTCTGCGAGACCGGTTGGAAACTTCTCCCCGAGGAAGAGCTCCATCTGCCGCAGCCGTGCGGTAAGCTTCACCCCAAAGAGGTAGCTCTCGTACTCGACACCCTCCACCGCGGCGACCGCACGCGCTGAGAAGCCCTCTATCCGCGAAAAGAGCCCGTCACAGACCCAGCACGTCCCGGTTCTTCCGGAGACGCCGACCATAGAGAGGATGGTGCGCAGCGATCGACCACGCTCTCCGTTGGAGAACCCATGCCCGAGCTTAGCGAACGCGCGGCCCAGACACTCATCGCAGATCGGACCGGAACGCAGAATAGCCGCGGCAGTCTCGATAATCTCTCCCACACGGTCCATCTTCTCTCCCTCGTTCATCGCTCGCCCCTCCTATCCTAAGAGTCAGCTTTGAATCTTCGCGCATAGATAGGCGCGTTTCAAAGGGCAGAAGTGTCTTGGTGATCGTCAGGATCCACGGTCTGCACATTGCTGGTGTGAAACGTTGGTAACTGCCCCACATAGTGGCATAATAGGAGAGGAGGATATGAATCCGATGATCGAACGGTATAGCCTTTCCCCGATGAAGGAGTTGTGGAGCCTGCAGGCGCAGTATGATCGTTGGCTACAGGTTGAGCTCGCGGCTCTCCATGCTATGGAGGAGCTCGGCGAGGTTCCCGAAGGGACATTCGCTGTTGTCAAGAAGACTATCCGCGTCGATCTTCCCCGCATTCGTGAGATTGAGGAAGAGATTCGGCACGACCTCCTCGCCTTCATCCGCTCGCTAGAGGAGCAGGCCGGGGAAGCGGGGAGGTTCATCCATCAGGGCCTCACCTCCTCGGATGTCAAGGACACGGCTCTATCGCTTCAGATGCGTGATGGGCTTGACCTGATCGTGCACGAGGCCGAGAGGCTACGGACGCTTCTCTGCGAGAAAGCCCGTCAGCACCAGAACCTGGTGATCGTCGGGCGCACGCACGGTATGCACGCCGAACCGACGACTCTCGGCTTGAAGTTCCTCTTGTGGCATGAAGAGCTCGGGCGCGACCTCTCCCGCCTGGTGCAGGCGCGCGAGTCAATATGTGTAGGGAAGCTCTCAGGTCCAGTAGGGACGTACTCGTGTGTCACCCCTGCGGTGGAGGAGATAACCTGCGAGAAACTTGGACTTCGTCCGGCGAGGATCGCAAACCAAGTCCTGCAGCGCGATCGCCATGCCGAGGTCCTCGCCGCGATCGCAATCACCGGGGCGAGCCTGGAGAAGATCGCGCTCGAGATCAGGCACTTATCCCGTACCGAGGTCGGCGAGGTGGAGGAACCACGCCCTGAGGGATCCTCCTCGATGCCGCACAAGCGCAACCCGATCACCTCCGAGCGAATCTGCGGGCTCGCAAGGATACTGCGGGGGAACCTGCAAGCAGGCTTGGAGAACGTCGCCCTGTGGCACGAGCGGGACATGTCGCACTCGTGCGTAGAACGGGTCATCCTCCCCGATAGCTTCCTCCTCATCCACTACATGCTCGTTAAGGCGTGCGGGATCATCGAGGGGCTCGTCGTCCACGAGGAGCGAATCGCGAAGAACCTT
>JAUWNQ010000160.1 GCA_030612565.1 Candidatus Bipolaricaulota bacterium
AACCCTCTCCCACAACAGGGAGAGGGAATTTAAAGTAGCGGAAGACATGCTCACCTAAACACCTTTGCACGACGCAGAGACAAAACTCAAGACGAGCAGGATCTAAAGCTTCCGTCTACCCACTCGAAACGACGAAGAGCCGAAATCTATCTATTGATATCGGCTGTAGGCGGCGTTATCGTAAGAGACGTTCGAGCGGGGACGGGCGATTGCTTAGGCGAAGGGATGAAAGAGAAGGATTAACTATGGCGACAGTTCAGTTGGTGACTGGCGGGGCAGGGTTTATCGGCTCTCATCTTGTTGAGGCGTTGGTGGCGCGTGGCGAGCGTGTGCGTGTGCTCGACAATCTGACGACCGGGCGGTTGGAGAACCTGAGCGCGGTGAAAGATAGTGTCGAGTTCATCCAAGGCGACCTGCGGGATCGTGCAGTCGTTAGCCGGGCGATGAAAGGGGTCGAGGTTGTCTTCCACCATGCGGCCCTCGCCTCGGTGCCGCTCTCTGTGGAAGACCCGGTGACAACGCACGATGTGAACGCTACGGGGACGTTGAACGTCCTTCTTGCCGCGCGTGATGCTGGCGTGCGCCGGGTCGTCTACGCGAGTTCCTCCTCCGTCTACGGAGATGATCCCCAGCTTCCGAAGCGCGAGGAGATGGAGCTAGATCCCTGCTCACCGTATGCGGTCTCCAAGCTTGCGGGGGAGCACCTCTGCCGCGCATTCTGGCCGGTCTACGGGCTATCGACCGTGTCGTTGCGGTACTTCAACGTCTTCGGTCTGCGCCAGGACTCCGATTCCCCCTACGCTGCGGTTATCCCCAAGTTTGTCGAGTGCCTCAACGCGGGCAAGCCGCTCCCTGTATACGGGGATGGAAAGCAAACGCGGGATTTCATCCCTGTCTCATCCGTTGTCGAGGTGAACATGCAAGCCGCTGCAAGGGATAGGATCGATGGGGAGGTGTTCAACGTGGGAAGCGGAAAACCTGTATCACTCCTTGACCTGATCTCCCTTCTCGGAGAGGTGAGCGGACGTGAATCAAGGATCAGATTCCTTCCCGAACGCCTGGGAGACGTGCGCGAATCGTGGGCCGATATTGAGAAAGCCCGCCGCATGCTCGATATAGTTCCTGGTTCCTTACACGAGGGATTAAGGAAAGTGATGGAGAGCATCTGATGGGTGACAGTGAAGCTTCCCGCCTACAAGGCGGGGAGATTCACTCATTGCCTATCATTTGTTACTCATCACCCATCTCTGGAGGATCGCTGCCACTTCTGGGCGGGTGAACGCTACGGGGAGGTCCTTCCCTTCCTGCAACATCTTGCGCACCTTGGTCCCGGAGAGGAAGACGTGCTCATCTTTTCCGTGCGGGCAGGTCTTGCTTGTCGCCATCTGACCACATGTCTTGCAGTAGAAGGCGTGCTCAAATTTCAATGGGACGATCCCGATCTCCTCTTTTGAGAAGCGTTCGAAGATCTCTTGTGCGGCGTAGGTGTCGTAGTAGCTTCCGACGCCGGCGTGATCGCGCCCGATGATGATGTGCGTGCACCCGTAGTTCATCCGGCAGATGGCGTGGAAGATCGCCTCCCGCGGCCCGGCGTAGCGCATCGGTGCGGGGAAGGTTCCGAGTATTACGCGATCGTTTGGGAAGTAGTCTTTCATCAGCGTTAGGTAGCAATCCATCCGCACCGAGGCGGGAATGTCTCCTTCCTTGGTCTCGCCAATGAGTGGGTTGATGAACAGACCGTCGACCATCTCCAGGGCGCACTTCTGCAGGTACTCGTGCGCGCGGTGGATCGGGTTGCGTGTCTGGAAGGCGACGATTGTCTTCCACCCCTTCTCCTGAAAGCGTTGGCGTGTCCTCACGGGATCGAGGTGGTACTCGGGTGCGGTGGGGGTCGGGACACGGGTGAGGAGGTGGATCTCTCCTCCCACCAGCGTCTGCGGACTGCGATATAAACGGGCGACCCCGGGGTGCGCTTGGTCGGTCGTCCCGTATACAGCCTGCGCTTCCCGCTCTACTTCCCGCTCGAAGATCTCCTCTACCCTCATCACGCCGTAGGTGACGCCGTCCTCTCCCTGAAGCGCTGCCCAGTCACCCCGTGGTAGGGTCTTGGCGAGGCTCGCTTCGACGGGAAGGACGATCGGGATCGGCCATACCGTCCCATCGGGAAGACGCATCCCCTCGAGCACGCTCTTGTAGGTCTCCGAGGTCATGTACCCGGTGAGCGGGCTGTAGAGCCCGCAGGCGATGTTATCCAGTTCGGAGAGAGCAAAATGGGTGAGGGGGATTGTTGCGAGGCCGGAGACCCTTGTGAGACACTCCTTCTTCTCATGGCCCTCTAAGACGCGTGCGATCAGGATTCCGCCGTGCGGGGCGATCATCGAACCCCTCGTGTGGAAGCTGGTTCCTCACGCGACGCTGCCACCGCTGTGGGGATGAGACCTGTCCCTTCCAGGTAGGAAAGGATCGTGTTTGTGGACTCATCGATCGTCTCCTGGTCGGTCTGTACGACGATCTCCGGATCGATCGGCTCTTCGTACGGATCGTCGACCCCGGTGAAACCGGTGATCTCCCCGGCGAGGGCCTTCTTGTAGAGCCCCTTAGGGTCGCGCTCGATCAACGTCTCAAGTTCACACTGCGTGTAGACCTCGATGAAGTTGTGGCAGCGCTCGCGGGCGGTCGCGCGTGCTTTCCGGTACG
>JAUWNQ010000076.1 GCA_030612565.1 Candidatus Bipolaricaulota bacterium
GAAAGGAGTACGGATGGCACATAAGACGAGCACTGGCTCAACTACTAACGTACATGACAGTCCAGGTAAACGCCTTGGTGTAAAGAGATTCGGTGGGGAATGGGTGAACTCTGGCACGATTATCATTCGCCAGCGCGGCACCAAGTACGCTTTAGGCAAGAACGTAGGCCTGGGCCGGGACTACACGATCTATGCGACCGCTCCGGGGTATGTTCGGTTCGACGGGCGGAAGAAAAAATACGTAAGCGTCCTCCCTGCACAGGAGGGCTAAACTCGCTCGATGGCCTCTCCACCTACCTCCCATGTTCATCGATGAAGCAACGATCCGTGTCCAGGGTGGGCGTGGAGGGAACGGAGTGATCCGGTTCATCTCCAACAAACACAACTGGAAAGGCGGACCGGTCGGTGGAAACGGCGGACGCGGCGGCTCGGTAGTGATGCGAAGTTCGGCGAGCCTTTCCACCCTGTATGCGTTTCGCAATCGCCCGAAGTTCCGTGCCGACGCGGGAATTGACGGAGGGAGCAATAACAAGCAGGGCGCGTGTGGAGAAGACAAGGTGATCCTTGTCCCTGTGGGAACGGTGGTACGCAACCTCTCCACAGGAGAGATCATCGCCGACCTTTCCCGGCCGGGAGAAGAGATCGTCCTGGTAAGCGGAGGCGGAGGCGGACGCGGACACCGGAGCTTCACCAACTCGGTAAGACAGGCCCCGCGGATCTGCGCGCGAGGGACGAAAGGAGAGGAGAAGACCCTTGCCATTGAGCTGAAGCTGATAGCCGACGTGGGGATCATCGGCTATCCGAACGTGGGTAAGTCGAGCCTCATCTCTCGCATCTCGGGGAAGCGGGCTAAGGTAGCGGACTACCCGTTCACCACGCTGGTACCCAACCTTGGCGTGGTCGACATAGACGGCGAGCACCAGTTCGTCGCAGTCGACATACCAGGGCTGATCGAGGGGGCACACGCCGGAAAGGGGCTCGGATATCGGTTCCTCAGGCACGTGGAGCGAACGCGGGTGCTGCTTCACCTGATCGATCTCGCCAAGCTCGAAGGGCGGGACCCTCTCCACGATTACCAGCAGATAAACGAGGAATTGGCGGCGTTCAGTCCTGCGTTGGCGACGCGTCCGCAGATCGTCGTGGGAAACAAGATCGACCTCTTGGATCAGTCGGATGTGGAGGAGGAGAAGGCACGATTCTCCGAGCTCGGGATCGAGCTCTTCCCGATCTCCGTCGCCACCGGCTCCGGGGTGAGAGACCTTGTAATGAGGACGTACACCCTCCTACAGTCGCTGACGGTAGTTGCGTCGGATGAGAAGCAGATCGTACGGCGAAGGGTCTACCGCTATCACGGGGAAGAAGGGTTCCGAGTAGAACGGGACGGCGATCTGTATGGGGTCAGAGGAGCTGCCGTCGAGGGGCTGGTAGGGAAGTTGGTCCTCGACAGCCGAGACGCGAGAGAGTACCTGAGCGAGCGACTGGAGAGGATGGGTGTGTTGCGAGAACTCAATCGGCACGGGTTCGAGCACGGAGACCTGGTACGGATCGGCGAGGTTGAACTTGAACTTAGCGGGTAGGGTAGGGCTCTTCGGCGGGACGTTCAACCCGTTGCACGAGGCGCATATCCTCGTGGCGCGTACGGTGATCGAGCAGTTCGATCTCTCCGAGGTAGTCTTCATCCCCAGTGGGATACCCCCTCACAAGGAGGTCGCAGAGGGGGTGAGCAAAGAGGATCGGTATGCGATGGTAAAACAAGGGATCGCTGCGGACACTGGCTTCTCCGTCTCGCGAATTGAGATCGACCGCTTAGGCCCCTCCTACACGATCGATACGATCCGCGCGTTGAAACGGGAGTACCCTGTAGGGCTCTGTTTTATCGTTGGAGCGGACCTACTCGTTCAGATCGATACGTGGAAAGAACCGCAGGCGCTCCTCGCAAGCGTTCCATTCTTGATCGCACCGCGGAGCGGGATCTCGAAAGAGACGTTCCAGGTCCCCCCGTTCGATCGAGCACGGATTCACTTCTTGGAGATGGAGGAGGTCGACCTCTCCTCAACCTGGGTCCGCAACCGGGTGAAGCAGGGGAAGACAGTAATGGATTGCGTGCCACTCGACGTCGCCACATATATCGAAGAGCACGGCTTGTATCGAGATCGACAACCAGCTGAGGTACGATAAAGAAGGGAGGTAGGTATCAAAAGAAAGCTACGCGTCAACGAGCGGATTCGTGAACCCGAGGTCCTGGTAATCGATGATAAGGGTGAGAACCTGGGCGCCATGGCGACCGCAGATGCGCTTGCCCTTGCCAAGGAACGAAACCTCGATCTGGTCGAGGTGGCCTCGCAGGCCCGGCCGATCGTCTGCAAGATCGTCGATTACGGGAAGTACCACTATCAACAGGAGAAGCGCGAGCGGAAACAGAAGCACCGCTCCCGGTTGAAGGAGATGAAGTTCACGATCAAGATCGGGGAGCACGATTTCCAGACGAAGATGAAGCAGGTGCGCAAATTTCTGACCCAGGGAGATACGGTCCGGGTCTCGATCTTCTTCCGCGGTCGTGAGATCGTTCACAAGTCTCGGGGGCAGGATCTGTTGAACCGAGTCGCTACGGAACTTGCCGACATTGCTCGGGTGGATGATCCTCCGAAAGCGAGAGGAAAGATACTGCAGATGCTGCTCGTTCCAACAGGGCAGCAGCCAGGATAAGGAGGGATTAAGATGCCCAAACAGAAGACACACCGGGCAGCGAGCAAACGGTTCAAGCTGTCAAAGAGCGGGAAGCTCTTCCATCACATGTCCAATTACTTCCACAAGAACATGAAGAAACGCTCGAAGTCGATCCGCCAGGCACGTCAAGATAAGGAACTTACAGGCGGCATGGCAAAGAACATCAAGCGGATGATCGGAAGCTAAGATTATTAGATAGAAGGAGAGGAAGATGCCACGAGCACGTGGAGGAAACAAGCGGAAAGAGAGCCGTAAGAAGATCATGACCCTCGCCAAGGGGTTCAGGGGAAAACGCGGGACGTCACACCGAATTGCGAAACAGGCGGTGATGAAGGCCCTGCGCAACAGTTACATCGACCGCCGCCGCCGCAAGCGCGACTTCAGACGGCTGTGGATCGTGCGAATCGGTGCCGCGGCGAAGCAGAACGGTCTCTCTTACTCGGCATTGATCGGCGGCCTTGAACGGCGTAGGATCGCTCTCAATAGGAAGATGCTGTCGGAGATCGCGATTCGCGACCCTGAAACCTTTGCCGTCATCGCGGGGATGGCCAAGGAGGAAGCGGTCAAGGGGTAGGATGAACTTTCAAGAGCTCATCCTTCGGCTGCACACGTTCTGGAAGCGCGAGGGGTGCCTGATCCTTCACCCCTACGACGTGGAGACAGGGGCGGGGACGTTCAACCCTGCCACCTTCTTTGGGGCGTTGGGGCCGGACCCTTCCCGGATTGGCTACGTAGAACCGAGCCGGCGACCGACCGACGGTCGCTACGGAGAGAACCCGATCCGACTGCGATTGCACCACCAGTACCAGGCCGTGTTGAAACCCCCGCCAGCGACGATCCAGGAGATATTCCTGGCGAGTCTGGAAGAGGTGGGACTGAAGCTGGCCGAACACGACGTCAAGTTCGCAGAAGATGACTGGGAATCGCCTACGCTTGCCGCGTGGGGGGTCGGGTGGCAGGTCTGGCTCGATGAGATGGAGATCACTCAGTTCACCTACTTCCAGCAGATGGGAGGGATCGCCCTCGATCCGATCTCGGTCGAGATCACCTACGGGTTGGAGCGGATTGCCCTTTTCCTACAGGGGAAAGAGAGCGTGTACGACCTTGATTGGAACGATGAGGTCTCTTACCAAAGGTTGTGGTGGGAGAAGGAGCGCCAGTTCTCGGCCTACAACTTCGAGTGTGCGACGGTCGAGCGGATCCACACCATCTTCTCGCTCTGCGCCGAGGAATGCCGCGACAGCCTTACCGCCGGCCTGGTCTTTCCGGCGTACGATTACGCGCTCAAGTGTTCGCACCTGTTCAACGTGCTCGATGCGCGGGGAGCGATCAGCGTAACGGAGAGGGAGAGCTTCATCGGCCGCATCCGTGATCTAACGAAGGAGTGCGCGCGTGGATACCTGAAGATGGGAGAAGACGATGCCTGACCTGCTCTTTGAGATCGGGACAGAGGAGATGCCGGCGCTGGAAGTGCCCGACCTCGCGGCACAGCTGGAAGAGGCGGCGAACGAGGCCTTCACTTCAAAGCGCCTCCCGCATAGCAAGATCGAGGTGCGCTAC